>NZ_AZFI01000027.1 GCF_001435755.1 Ligilactobacillus acidipiscis DSM 15836
CGATAGTGTGAACTATCTCCTACCCGATTAGAAGCTTTAAATATTTAGGTGTGTAAGCGCTTTTAATAAATACCGATATTTGGTATAAATAGTGAGAATGGCAAAAAATTTATGGCCTGTATAGTAAGCATGCAAAGAAGCAAAGGAATAGCTGAATTTTAAATCTTACGTGTGGTGCTAGTGCGTAACAAGCAAATATTTAGCGAAAAATTTTACAAAAAAGCTCCATAATAATTAGACTTTTAAGTGATCAAACAAAAAAGAGTATAACCATATTGGACTACTTAAAATTTAAACAAAGGCGACATGATTACAAGTCGATTTAGAACAACTAAGGGAAATTTGTGGGGACCTTTGCCATCAATATTGTCCTTCTCTTATTTACAGTCGGCGCAATGTTGAACACACACAAGTTTCTGACATTCAGATTTTAGCTTTACTTTGCCTACAAATTACGACCAACATGCAATCACAACGTAATTTTTTTTCATGGACTAAGCTGTTTATCCCGAATCAGGTTACCTTTGACCGCACCCGCTTTAATCGACTGGCACAGCAACTTTTTCCCGTTATTATGGCGCTGTGTCATGGTTTAAAACAAGAGTATGCACAGACTGGGCAAATTGAAATCATGGATAGTTTGGCTAATGCCTTGTGTCAAAAAGGTTAGAAATAACCGTGTCAACCACTGGCGATATTTTAAACTACGATCTAACACTGGCTTTGGTTCATGATACTCAAGCCGCGTCAACTTTAATTGCCCCTTGTCCTTGCCTTTTGTTTTAGGTGATGTAGGCGATGCTGGTCAAAGTCTAAAAAAAGAATTTACTCAGTTAGGGTATGGTCTCTGGGCTCTATATCATTCCAACATAACAGTCGCACTTTAAAGAAATTGCATCGCACCATTGAAGCACGTTTTTCAATTTTGGTAGACAATTATGGCATTAAACGCAACTTAACTCGCTCGTTGATAGGTTTTTGGCTAAAAATTGAATTAACCGTTTTTGTTTACAATTTAGGTTTTTTAAGTTTTGGTGAAGATGAAATTATTACGAACTAGTACCATGCGTTTTAAATCTTATACAATATTAAATTACTTAGGTAATTGGTTTTTTGATCCTTTCGGTGTATAGTAGTATTGATTGAGTTTATAAAATTTTGTTAAGGAGGGGTTGTGAATGGATATTCTGAGTTTGGCACGTTTCCAATTTGGTATGACAACGATTTTTCATTTTTTCTTCGTACCTTTTTCAATTGGTACAGGGCTTGTGGTTGCTATTATGGAAACAATGTGGGTTCGTACTAAAGATAAGATGTACTTACGCATGACTAAGTTTTGGGGTAATATCTTCTTGCTTAGTTTTGCAGTTGGTGTTGTCACAGGTATCATTCAAGAATTCCAGTTCGGAATGAACTGGTCCGATTATTCTCGTTTTATGGGCGATATTTTCGGCGCACCACTTGCTATTGAAGCTTTGTTAGCTTTCTTTATGGAATCGACTTTTTTGGGTTTGTGGATCTTCACCTGGAAGATGGTCAAACCCTGGCTGCACGCAACATTCATGTGGTTAGTAACTATTGCTTCAATGTTGTCAGCTTTCTGGATCATTACTGCTAATGCCTTTATGCAGCACCCAACTGGGTATGCGATCAAGGGTGGACGTGCTGTGATGACTAGTTTTCCTAAGTTGATTGCTAATTCTCAGGCATGGTATGAATTTGGTCATGTTATTGCTGGTGCGATCGCCATGGGCGGCTTTTTAATTGCCGGAATGTCTGCCTTTAAACTTTTGAATGACAAGTTAAAGGAAAAGGAATTTTTCAAACGTTCTTTAAAGTTAGGTTTAGTGATCGGTCTTATTGGTTCGATCGCAGTTTTTGCTGCTGGTGACCAACAAATGAAGGCTTTGATCGAGGACCAACCGATGAAGTTTGCCGCTACTGAGGGTGAAAAGGAGAATACTCCTGATCCTGCACCTTGGAAACTAGTGGACTTTATGGATACTAAGACCCATAAAGATAAATTTAGTATTAAAATCCCGTATATGTTAAGTATTTTGTCGTATCATAAACCGTCCGGTTCAATTCAAGGAATGGACGAAGCTAATAAAGAATTACAAGCTAAGTATGGGGATGAAAATAATTATTATCCACCGGTCAATACTTTGTTCTGGTCTTTCCATATTATGGCACTTTTTGGTATGGCAATGCTTGGTGTGGCTGTTTTGGGTCTGTTCTTTGCACGTAAAAAGAGTCAACTTTTATTTAGACAAAAGTGGATGCTTTGGATCGTTGGATTATTTACCTTTGTTCCATTTATGACTAATACTTCTGGTTGGCTCGTCACAGAACTTGGCCGCTATCCGTGGACTGTTTACGGTTTATTTACTATCAAAGACAGTGTTTCGCCTAACGTTTCAGTGGGTTCTTTATTGACATCAAATATTATTTATTTCTTGTTGTTCTCGATCTTGGGAGCTATTATGGTTGCTTTGGTCGTAAAAGAATTAAAGAAAGGACCAGAGGATGAAGATAGTGAATTGATCAATGCTCCTTTGAGTTCTGATAAAGAAGTCGATCCATTTAACAAGGAGGCGTTTGAATAATGACAACTTTGCAATTAGTGTGGTTTATTATTATCGGCGTCTTGTTTGCCGGTTTCTTCTTCTTGGAAGGTTTTGACTATGGTGTTGGGATGTCGGTTTTAACACTCGCTAAAGATGAAGATGAACGCGACCAAGTTATTGCTTCCATCGGACCTGTCTGGGATGGTAATGAAGTTTGGCTGATCACTGCTGGAGGCGCGATGTTTGCTTCATTTCCGTATTGGTATTCAGCTTTATTCTCAGGTTATTATCTCGTTTTGTTCATCATTTTGTTTGGGTTGATTATTCGTGGCGTTTCCTTTGAATTCCGTAGTCGGACTGACCCAAGTAAAAAAGGTATTTGGGATTGGACACTTGGTTTAGGCAGTTTCCTAGTGCCATTCATGTTTGGTATCATGTTTATCAGCATGGTTCAAGGGATGCCAATGGATTCTCGCGGCAATGTTTGGGCAGAATTTACCAACTATGTTAATCTTTTCTCTGTTGTCGGCGGAGTTGCATTGACTTTGTTGTCCTATCTGCATGGTTTGAATTATATCGGTCTTAAAACGGAATGGCCCTTACGTGATCGTGTCAAGAAATATGCCGAAGTCTTATATCCAATTTTGTATATTGGTTTGGTTGCTTTTGCAGTTTTAATGTACTTCAAGACTGACTTCTTCCAAGTTCATTTTGTAGGAACGCTAAGCTTATTGGCAGTGATCGTGTTATTGTCAGTCATTGCGCATATAGCAGTTATCAAGAATAATGAAGGACTGGCCTTTGCAACGAGCGGTTTGACTTTAGTCGCTTTGGTCGCTTTATTGTTCCAAGGATTATTCCCACGTTTGATGATCAGTTCAAATAATTCAAAATTTGATCTGTTGATCACTAATTCTTCGTCATCTCCTTATACTTTAAAGGTAATGACGATCGTAGTTTGCACATTTTTGCCAATTGTTTTGCTTTATATCGGTTGGACGTACTACATCTTCAGAAAACGTGTTACTGGTAAGAAAAGCAAAACTAAAAGTACCGGATATTAGTGAACAGTCAAGTTTATAAAGAGACGGTGAAAAAATAAATAATGTTAGATAAAAAGATAATGGAACTCCCAGGTGCTAAGGGAATAATGTCCTTACTGATGCTGTTGACATTGATCCAGTCTGTTGCGATCATCGGTCAGACGATCATGATTTCACGTGCTATCGTGGGATTATGGAATGGACATCCATTGTCTGCACAAATAGCGTGGCTCGTATGGTTCGTAGTGCTGTACGCGCTGCGTCATTTGTGTATATACATAAAACAGCAGCGCTTGGATAAGTTTGCCAGTCAGCAGTCGCAAGAGATCAGAAATCAGTTACTAGATAAGATTTTTCGTGTTGGCCCTGAGATCACCCAAAAAGAAGGAACAGGTAATGTAACAACGATGGCCCTCGAAGGTATCGACCAGGTCGAGGATTACCTGAGCTTGAGTTTGTCTAAAATCATTAATATGATGATCATTCCATTTGTAGTAGTGATTGGGATCGCAATTTATGATTGGAAAGCAGCGGCATTTTTATTGGTAATTTTACCTGTTGATATCATTTTTATGATCGTTTTAGGTTATGCTGCGCAAGATAAGGCCAACAAACAATATGCTTCTTATCAGATCTTGTCAAATCATTTTGTTGATTCGCTGCGCGGGATCGATACTCTAAAATTCTTTGGTTTAAGTAAAAAATATGGGCAAAGCATTTTTAATACGAGTGAAAAGTTTCGGAAAGCCACGATCGATACTCTGAAAATCGCGATCCTTTCAACTTTTGCGCTTGATTTCTTTACAACACTTTCTATTGCGGTCGTAGCGGTTTTTTTGGGATTGCATTTGATTTCCGGGCAGATCTTGCTATATCCTGCTTTAGTGATCTTAACTTTAAGCCCAGAGTATTTCTTGCCGATCCGTGATTTTTCCAATGATTATCATGCGACTTTGAATGGCAAAAATGCCTTTAGCGCTATCAGTAAAATTTTAGATTTTGATGAAAATGTTCCGGATGCTAAAACGTTGTCGCAATGGAATGAACATAGTCGTTTGGTGGTCGACAAAATGTCTTATTCATATGACCAGACCAGTCAAAGCAATCAATTTTCTTTTGAGATCACCGGATATCAAAACATTGGTGTAATCGGATTGAGCGGTTCTGGTAAATCGACCTTGATCAATCTTTTGAGTGGTTTTATTCAACCAGAATATGCTCAAATCGACTTGAATGGTGTTCAGATCGATTCATTCAAACAGCCTGACTGGCAAAAGCAAGTCATTTATATTCCGCAAGATCCGTACATTTTTCATGCTAGTTTGCACGATAACATCGTATTTTACCATCAAGAGGCTACCGCTATGCAGGTCAACGAGGCCATTAAGGTTGTTGGACTAGAAAAATTAGTTTCTGAGTTGCCGAATGGTTTGAAGACAGTGATAGGTGAGGGAGCCAGAAGCTTGAGTGGAGGGCAGGCACAAAGAATTGCCTTGGCACGTGCTTTTCTAGACCAAAGTCGGAAAATAATTCTGTTTGATGAACCAACGGCTCACCTAGATATTGAAACTGAAGTTGAACTAAAAGAAAGAATGCTGCCTTTGATGAAAAATCATTTGGTAATTTTTGCAACGCACAGATTACACTGGATGAATGAGATGGATCAAATCTTGGTCCTTGACCATGGACAGATCGTTGAATCTGGCAGTTTGGCAGAATTGAAGCAGAAAAATGGTGCACTAGTTCATTTAAGACAAGCAATGGGGAGGATCTAAATGAAAATTTTTGCGTTATTAAAAAATGATACTTGGATCAAGCCTTTCTTGTCCAAATATGTTAAGTCCATGATTTTAGCTTTGTTTTTAGGTTTCATGACATTCTTTTGCGGCGGAGCTTTGATGTTTAACTCAGGTTATTTGATCAGTAAATCTGCTTCTTTACCAGAGAATATATTGCTCGTCTATGTTCCAATTGTTTTGACGCGTGCTTTTGGGATCGGTCGCCCAGTTTTTCGCTATTTAGAAAGATTGACTAGCCATAATTGGGTTTTAAAATTAACTAGTGAATTACGTCTTAAATTGTACAATGTTTTGGAAAAAGACGCGGTTTTCTTTAAGGACAAACACCAAACAGGCGATATTTTAGGTGTCTTTTCTGATGACATCGATCATATTCAAAATCTATACTTACGCACGGTCTTTCCAACGATCGTTGGCTGGTTATTGTACATTGTGATCGTGATCGCTATGGGCTTTTTTTCCTGGTTTTTTGCTTTGATAATGCTCTTGTTATTGGGGGTCTTGACGATTTTGATGCCTTTGCTTTCAATGATCATTAACGGGGCCAAACAAGAAAAGCAAAAAGCAATTAAAAATACCCTGTATGGTGGTCTCACGGACAATGTTTTGGGTGTTTCAGACTGGATATTTAGTCAGCGTGGACAAGACTATGTTAAACAACATGATGATGAGGAGGGCAAGCTACGTGCGGTCAACCATCGGTTGTCTAATAATGAAAATTTACGCAACTTTTTAGTTCAGATTGTTGTGGCAGTCATTACGATTGCTGTTTTGTGTTGGACGGCTTTTCAGTTTCCAGGTGATCATGGCGGCGCGGCTAATTGGATCGCGGCTTTTGTTTTAGTGATCTTTCCTTTAGAAGATGCCTTCACCCAGATGCCAGGTGCGGCTCAGGAAACAAGTATCTATGACGATTCGTTAGCTCGGCTAAATAATTTATCAGCAGCAAAAGAAGAAGTTTTAGAAAATGAGCAGACAGAAACAGCGCAGCAAAAACTTGCTTCCAAAATTACAGAGCCGTTAAAAATTGAAGTTAGAAACTTGCGCTTTCATTATAGTGATGGTGAAAATAAAGATGTCCTAAAAGATATTGAGCTGTCGATTCCTCAGGGTGAAAAAATAGCGATCTTAGGACGGAGCGGTTCTGGTAAGACAACCTTGATCCATTTATTACGGGGCGACTTAAAACCGGTCAGCGGGCAAATCTTATTGAATGATATTCCAGTTTATGATTTGGGTGATGAGATCAGCCGCTTTGTTGGTGTGATCCACCAGGATCCATATCTGTTTCGGACTACAGTTCGTAATAATTTAAAAATTGGTAACGAGAATGCCACTGATGAAGAAGTGTGGGATGTTTTAGAACGGGTCGGGTTAACTGAAATGGTAATGCGTTTGCCACAACGACTTGATACACAAGTTGACGAAGCCGGGCATCGTTTTTCAGGTGGAGAGCGACACCGGATGGCTTTAGCGCGTATCTTGTTGCAAAAGGTACCAATTGTTATTTTAGACGAGCCTACCGTTAGCTTAGACCCTGTTACTGAACAAGAACTGATCGAAACATTTGTCAAAGAATTGACTGGTAAAACAATGATTTGGGTCACTCATCATTTACAAGGCCTGTCGTTGATGGACCAAGTGATTTTCATCGAAGATGGTGAATTAAAGCTCAATGGGAGCCCAGCTCAATTGGCAGATGAAAATTCATATTATCAGAAATTACTGCGGATCGATCGAGGAAATTTCTAAAAAAAGAGGGAATGGCTGCGCTGGCATTCCCTAATTCTTGGTCGTGATTACGAAGCACGATTTAATAGTTTGATTGCAACAGTCTTGATTTGACGAGCTACTTTTTGATTGCTTAAAGAATCAATTTCTGCCAAAGCCAAGTCAGTATAACGTTTGGCTAGAGCTTGAGCATCTTTTACACCATCATATTTTGCGACTAATTTTGCAACTTCTTGGATCTCGGCTGGACTAATATCCTGCTTTTTATCCAGCAAGGGTTTAAATTCAGCTGGTGCTTTAGTAAATGCAAACAACAAAGGTGAAGAATAAACACCTTCAGCCACATCTTCTAAAACAGGTTTTTTTAAACTTTTGGTATTGCCGGTGTAGTCTAAAATATCGTCATAGATTTGAAAAGCGATCCCGATGTTTAAACCAATCTCACCGGCTAGAGTCTCAGTTTCCGGATCAGGTTGGGTGAAATGGATCCCTTCCATGCACGCCAATTTGAATAAAGCAGCCGTTTTACCCTTGATGTTTTCCAAATAATCAGCGATCGATTGAGTCTGCGAATACCTGAGATGCATTTGACTAAGTTCACCAACTAATAAGTTGTACATTGCTTTAGAATTGTAGCTCATGTATTTTGAACCGTTCATCGCTTCAGTCAACAAGCTGAAAAAGACGGTAAATAGCAGATCGCCTGCGTAGACAGCAACATCCTTACCATACTTTGATTGAATGGTGATCTTACCGCGTCTTAAAGGCGAATCATCAATGATATCGTCATGGATCAGGGTAGCCTTGTGCAGGATTTCAACTGAGGCTGCGATTTTGATCATCTTCTCGTCGCTATGTATTTTTTGTTCACCAAGTTGGCTAAATAGTAAAAATAGACCTGGGCGTAGTTGTTTGCCTTGGTCTTCTGCTAAAGATTTGAGTAGCTCTTCGACATTGGGATTATTTGTATGAAGCCTGTCGTCGATCATTTTTTCGACGTGCTTAAGTTGTTTGTAAATTTGAGGAAATTTATTCCATAATGTAAACATGTTCGTAGTCCTTCCTGCCCCTAATTAGTAAACGAGTATATACACTATATTAAACCATATTTTTGGAAGATGTGAAAAACATTTAATTGATATTTTGTATGTTTTGCTAGTAGAATATAAGTGGGATAGGTTGTTGACAACTTTTTTTACAAATTTGACGCCATAAACTTTTATCTTTAGATGAAAATTGTTTGTTCTACGCTAAATAAGAAGCGAGTTTACTTGTTTATATTTTTCTAGTACAGTCGATCACAGTAAGTTATCAGAGAAAAACTTCAGCATAGAAAGCCGTTTGTTAGTGCGTGCCCTTTATCCGAGTTTCTACGCTCTGTTATTGAAAGGAGGTGTTATTTTGCCTATTTCTGTTTTTTGGAATTAGTTGAGATCAAAGCTAAAACTGCTAGTGTTTTACCTTTTATTTTAGGTGCATGTTATAGTTGGTACAATTTTCATTCTATCCATCCAGGATTGTTACTTGCTTTTTTTGTGTCAATGTTCCTGTTCAATATGGCAGTCGACATTTTGGATAACTATAATGACTACCATCATGCAGTTGACGAAAAAAATTATAAGCAAAATACTAACATTATTGGCCGAGAACACTTATCATTAAGGTTAGTATTTGGACTTATGATATCGATGATATTTGTTTCGGCAGCAATCGGCATTACCATAGCCTATGTTACCGGCTGGCCAGTATTAGTGATGGGTGTTCTTTGTTATTTGGTTGGGATCTTTTATTCATCTGGTCCAAGACCGTTATCCAGCTTACCATTAGGAGAACTATTTTCAGGTCCGACAATGGGATTCATGATCACTTTGTTGTGTGTATATATTAATACATACCAAGATTTTACATGGAATTGGCTTACTATTCTGGGCGTTATTCTGATTTCTTTGCCTGATACGCTATGGATCTCCAATCTCATGTTAGCTAATAATACATGTGATTTAGATGAAGATGAAAAAAATCAGCGTTATACTTTGTCTCATTACTTGGGAAAGAAGAATTCAGTCAGATTATTTGTTATAATGAACGTTATAGCAGTCCTCGTATTAGTATTGTCAGTGTTTGTCGGTATTGCTCCTTGGACAGTTTTATTGTCTTTGCTGGCATTACCTGTGATCATAAAAAATGTGCAGCTCTTTAGGGCAAAGCAAGTCAAAAAAGAGACTTTCCCCTGTGCCATTAAAATTCTTGCGGTGGGTTCGGTTGCACAAGCATTATCTTATCTAGTTTATATTATTTTTACACTATAAGGAGAGATTCAAATGAAAGAAATTGTTATTTTAGGTGGCGGGTACGCAGGCTTGCGCGCTTTGAAATTTTTGCAAGGAAGCAAAGGTGGCTTTCATATTACTTTGGTAGATCGTAACGACTACCACTATGAAGCAACTGATTTACATGAAGTTGCTGCAGGTACACAACCTGCTGAAAAAATCCTTTATCCAATCGAAGATGTTGTTGATCCAGATGTAACAACATTTGTTCAGGCTTCTGTTGAAAAGATCGATCGTGATAAACAAGAAGTTAGCTTAGATAACGGGGAAACACTTTCATATGATTATGTGATCGTTGCTTTAGGTTTCCGTTCAGAATCATTTGGTATTTCCGGAGTTGATGAAAACTCATTGCCAATGGTGGACGTTAAAACTGCGATCGCGGTCCATGACCATATCGTTTCACAAATGGAAGATTATAAAGAAACACACAACCCGGATGATTTGAAGATCGTTGTTTGTGGTGCCGGATTTACTGGTATCGAATTGTTGGGTGCTTTAAACGAAAACCGCGCATCATTTGCTGAGATTGCTGGTGTAGCTCCAGAACGGATCGAAATTTATGTAGTTGAAGCTGTTACTCGTTTGTTACCTATGATGCCTGAAGAATTGGCTGATTATGGTGTTGCTAAGCTTGAAAGTTGGGGTATTAAGTTCTTGACTGGTAAACCGATCAAAGCTATCAAACCTCAAACTGTTGTTTATCAAACAAATGCCGAAACAGGGGATACTGATGAATTAACTGCTAACACGATCATCTGGACAACAGGTGTTTCAGGCAGCAAGGTCATCGATGAATCTGGCTTCTCAGCAAGACGTGGTCGCATGATGGTCGACAGTGACCTTCGTGATCCAGAATACCGTAATGTATATTTGGTTGGTGACTGTTCAGCAGTGATGGATCCGGAATCAAACCGTCCATATCCAACAACAGCTCAGATCTCGTTAGTGATGGGTGAATTGGCTGCTAAGAATATCTTGGCGCAATTATCAGGCCGTGAAACTGGTGACTTTACTTATGATTCTCTTGGTACAGTTGCATCGATCGGTAATACGAGTGCCTTTGGTATCTTAGGAAATGGCAAGTCAGTTAAGGGCTATCTTGCATCTGCTTTAAAGAAGATCATCATGGACAAATCTTTGATGGAAACTGGTGGTTCAAAAGAACTCTTTGCTAAGGGTCGTTTTGATTTGTATCACTAGAATAAATTATTGCTAATAAGGGTGTTGTCTTGAAGTTTGGAGACAACACCCTTTTTTGTTGATTCAAAATAGGGGAGAAATTGATAGATCTGTACTATACTTTTAGTTAAAATATCATAAAGGAGAGGGAGATAAAATGAAAGTATTGAGTTTACAGAAACTCAGTTCAGACGATGAAGAGTTACTCAAAAAAGCTGGGACAGTTGAATATTTATATGTGCCGGCTTCAGAAATAACTGAAGATACCTTGGATGGTGTAGATGTTATTTTGGGTTATGATAATAAAATAACTGATCTTTTAACCTCCAACGACTCTGTAAAGTGGGTCCAGGCATGGTCTGCCGGCGTTGATGAGTTACCGCAACAGCTTTTTAAAGAAAAGCACATCTCTTTGACTAACGCTTCCGGGGCAATGGTACCGGGTTTAGCAGAGCAGATCCTGGGTGAAATGATTACTTGGGATCGACATTTGCAACATGCTTTTGTTAGCCAGCAAAAACATACTTGGAATGAGTTGCAAATCTCACGTTACCAAGAATTAGCGGATAAGACATTGCTTTTGTTAGGAGTCGGGCATATTGGTCAACAAGTTGCTAAGTCAGCGGTTTATATTAACTACGGTCGCGGGAAGACTAACAATGAAGATGATTTAATCGAAGCCTTACAAAATGAGCAAATTGCCGGTGCCATAATGGATGTGTTCAAGGAAGAGCCGCTGCCGTCATCCTCAACATTTTGGCAATTAGGGAATGTCTTGCTGACTCCTCATACTGGTGGTGACACAGCCTTGTACGATCATCGAGTGGTAGAGATTGCGGCACGCAATATTCGGCAAATGGCTGCTGACGAAATTGTGCCAGTGGAAAATGTCGTTGATCTGGGCCAAGGTTATTGATTGTTTAGTCCAGTTTAATTGTTTGATAAAGGGTTAAAAGAGAGGGTAGAATGATAATTCGAAAAGGTCATTTATAATTTTAGCCGAGTTTATCTTAACGATGTTTTCTGACAAATTTATGAGGAGGAATAAAGGTATGAAAATAATTTGGCACGGTCATTCGTTCATTGAAGTAAAAACCGCAGGTAAGCAAATTTTGATCGATCCATTTATCGATGGAAATCCCTTTACCAAGACAAAAGCTGCAGATTTTTCTCCAGACTATATTCTATTGACTCATGCGCATGGCGACCATGTTGGCAGTACCGAAGAAATTGCCAAACGGTGCGGTGCAAGTATTGTGGCGATGACTGATCTTGCTGGTTATTTTGCAGAAAAAGGCTTTAAAACCTACGGTCCTAATATTGGGGGTACGGAAAAGCTGGATTTTGGTGACGTTAAGATCATTCCTGCCTGGCATACGACAGCAACTCCCGTGAACGGGGTGAATTTGCCTTTAGGTGTGGCAACTGGTTTGGCCCTAAAGATCGAGGGCAAGTTGATTTACATTGCTGGCGATACGGGGCTCTTTTCTGATATGCAGTTAGTTGGTCGTAAACAACCTGTTGATGTGGCTTTCTTGCCGATCGGTGATCATTTTACGATGGGTGGCGACGATGCAGCCTATGCTGCTAAATTATTGCAGGCGAAGACAGTTGTTCCGGTTCACTACAACACATTTCCAACGATCAAAGCCGATCCGCAGGACTTTTTACAACTCTTGGATAAAGGCCAAGGTTATATTCCAGAAGTTGATCAGCCTTGGAGTTTGTAAAATAGTCCATAATTGTTGAAAAAAGAGACATCTAATTATTTATCTGGACGTAATTCTCATTAACTTATGTCCAGACGTTTTTTATCGGAAAATAGTAGTAGTGCGCTTTGTTATTTTAGTCGAGCTCCGCGAGCCAAGCGACTCCGCTTATCCAACTTAGCCATTACAGCGCAAAAGAACGTGCTATAACGCCTAAGTCCGATATGCTCGTCTCTTGAACGTCTCGCTGCGCTCTGTCATTTTAGTCGAGCTCCGAAACTCAGAAGGTTGTGCCTAGCCAACTTTTATCCCACAATGCAAAAAACGCATTCTGACATAAAAGTCTGCTAGTGCGCGCCTTCTATCCAAGTTCCTGCGCTCTGTCATTAATCATACAAGGAAGTTATGTAATGGAAACTGAATCACATGAAAAACGGCCCCTATGGAAACAAAATTTATATGTTTTATGGTTTGGTGTGTTCATGACAGGTGTCGGAATGAGCGAAATCATGCCATTCTTGTCACTTTTTATTAACGAATTAGGCCATTTTTCAAAAAATCAACTTTCGGTCTATAGCGGCCTAGTCTACGCGGTGACTTTTTTGATCATGGCGATCGTTTCTCCACTCTGGGGCAAGCTCGCTGATCAGAAGGGACGTAAATTGATGCTGATCCGGGCTTCGTTTGGAATGGGGATCGTCTTTTTTTGATGGGCTTTGTAACTAATGTTTGGGAACTCTTTGCTTTACGTGCGTTACAGGGTGCATTTGGCGGTTATGTTTCAAATTCAAATGCTTTAGTAGCAGCACAAACGCCCAGAGAGCATTCTGGGCATTCCTTAAGCATTTTAGTAACGGGTATTACTGCAGGTAACCTTTTGGGACCATTACTGGGCGGCTTTTTAGCTGATGCATTCTCGTATCGAATTTCTTTTCATATCACAGGTGTGATTATGCTGATAGTGTGCTTGCTGACGTATTTCTTGGTACATGAAAAACCTAATGTCCAGACCCAGCCAAGCGGCAAACAAAAAGAATCGCTGACTTTTAAAGATATTAGAAGTAATAAAGTCATCTTATTACTGATCACAACTACCATGTTGGTTCAAGTCGTAACGATGTCGATCAACCCGATCTTAAGTTTGTTTGTCAAGGAATTAACAACTCCAGGGCAGTCAGTCACAATGATGGCTGGTTTAGTTGCGGCGATGCCAGGGATCTCTACAGTACTTGCAGCACCATTTTTTGGCCGCTTGGGCGATAAGATCGGTACGCACAAATTACTAATATTTGGCTTTGTGTTCGCGATGATCGTGTTTGCTCTCACTTCATTTGTCAAAAATGTGTACATTTTGATGTTCTTCCGGTTGTTGACAGGTGTTTCAGATGCCGCAATTCTACCATCTGTCCAGACTTTACTGACGAAAAATACGGCACCAGAGAATACCAGTATTGTATTTTCATATAACCAGAGCTTCCAGTCTCTGGGTAATATGTTTGGTCCGCTGCTAGGTTCAGCGATCGCTACAATTTTTGATTACCGCCAGATCTTTTTATTCTGCAGTCTAATAATGGTGATCAATTTTGTTTCGTTTACTAGAAGCAAGCTGGCTAAAGCATACTGATCCCTTAATTGTTTTATACTACAGGGCAGGTGTAGTGACTTTTAAGAAATTATCACTTTTAAATTTAATGAACAATTGTGGAGTTGAAGATTTTCGTATTATTTAAATTTGGATTACAATAGAGAAGATTCAAAGGTTAAAAAGGTCTTTAAAACCAAATTTTAATAGACCTTCATTCTCATTTGTATCGAAAATGAAGGGAGGCCAATATGTCAGAAAAATTTACTGAAAAAGATCTGCTTTATCTGCAAAATGATACGATGCGTGAATATGCTGCTCAGTTTGAACAGCATTATGCTGCTGGATTAGCTAAGGTTTTGCAAATTTCTGAGATCCATGCGGTTTTAGCACAAGATTTTGAAGATCAACTGTTAGAAGAATTAAAGGAATCACACGGACAGCGCGGGGTGATGCTGCAGACTAGCGGTAACATTGCCCCATACTCTTTGATCATTTATCTAGGAGATGATCCGTTAGTTGCTTTTTCAAAAGGAAACTATGCTTTTGCAGAAGAATCTGGTTTAGAAAGTATTGTCACTAGACTGGTCGATCGTGATACAAAAAGAGATGCACAAGAAAAAGGCGTTTTAGAAGAAAACTTATTGATGGGTCTGGCAACAACATTTTTGTTAGCTAGTGTATATATGACAGAAGATCCAGTCATCGGGAAATATTTGGAAAAACCTGAGCCGCCTAAGGTGGAAGAAAATGTCTTAGAGTATTCAGCTAACGGACGTAATATTGTTAACATCCCGACACGTCATTTTTTGACTGACGAGGAACAGAAAAGTTTACAAGTTATATTAAAATTGCGTCCAGAGATCGATGAAACTACGATCGATGTTCAATCAGAGCGAGCGCGCTATAGTGTGTTTGACTTCTGATAAATAACAAATTTGCCTTCTTAGTGTTTTACAAGAACCTGAGAAGGCTTTTTTGTTATTCTTTTATTTTAGAAAAATAATAAATATCTTTGTTTTAGGTTTTTTTAATGGGATTTATATTGAAATTTTTGCTGCCCCACTTTACAATTGTAACTGTAAATAAAATCAATTGAGTTAAAGTTTGTGGGAAGTCGTATTTGTTTGCTGCTTTTTACAAACGCTCTAAAATTCCTAGGGGGTTTCAAAGATGACAGTTGATGCTAGTCAAGCACAAGATGTCTGGAAAGATATTGGTGAACATGTTCAATTTACGGTTTTGAAATTAAAGCGGCAAGATCAGGCTAGTGATCGTGAAGCTATTCAAGAGTTTGCAGACCGCTATCAGGCGATCTTACGTTCTTTAAAGATCAGAGATGCAGATCCAAAGACAGGAAGATCTTCATTAAAAGCTAGTTTTGGATTCAGCAGTGATGCCTTCGAATATTTGTTTCCAGATGCACCTAAGCCTAAAGAACTCGAAAACTTTACCGGTTTAAAAGGACCGAAGTATAGTATGCCAGGGACAGGCGGAGACCTTTTTTTCCATTTGCGTGCAAGTAACGAGGCGGTTGTTTATGAAGCTCAAACACAGTTCATGCATTTCTTGAAAGACATTGCAGAAGTCCAAGACGAGACAAAGGGATTCCGCTACTTTGAAGGACGGGCTATTATTGGCTTTGTTGATGGCACAGAAGCCCCGCAGATCGAAGATGCAGCAGGTTACGCCTTGATCGGTGATGAAGACGAAAATTACATTAATGGCTCATATGCCTTTGCCCAGAAATGGCTGCATGATATGGATTTTTGGAATAAGATGAAGACGGAACAACAAGAGCGGGCCGTCGGACGTGAAAAGTTCACCGATCTTGAACTGGAAGATGAGGACAAAATGCCGAATGCTCATAATGTTAGCTCAAATATCGAGATCGATGGTGAGGAACAAAAAATCGTCCGGATGAATGTGCCGTTTTCAGATCCGGCTTCTGGTAAAACTGGAACATACTTTATCGGCTATGCAAGACACTGGGAAGTTACTAAAAAGATGTGCCAGCAAATGGTTGACACATCAGATTTTCTGCTCACGTTTTCCACACTCTTAAGTGGTCAATTATTCTTTATTCCTTCTAGACTGACACTGGATGCGATTGCCGATGGTGAACTTTAATTGCTTGCAAGCATTAAACTTGCATACTTACAAAATATTAGTAAAATTAAGGTGTAAGTTATGAAGACGAGGGAGAGATGGAAATGTATTTAACAGTAGAACCACAAGCACAAGAAAAATTACAAAGATATCTCGATGAAGGTAAGGATCTGTTGTTGGACTTTGACGATGGTGTCGGTTCTTTATCAAATGTCGGTACATGTACTTTAGCTTCCGTTTTTAGAGTCATTGCCGTTGATAAAGATGCAGAACAAAAGGATTACAACAAGTCCTTGGACTCTAACATCGGGGCCTTTAGATATAAGGGATATAGTGAAATGTACATGGATCCTCAGATGAAATTAGTTGTGAACCCAACAAATAAAATGTTAAGTCTTCGTGGTAGCAATAGTGGCGAACTGACTGGCATGGTCAATGTTGAAGATCTTTCCGCAAAAGTTTGAGTTTATTAGAAATAGCAGCAGGTATTCTTTTTTTAGAATATCTGCTGCTTTTTTTTTGCAAAAATCAGACAAAAAGTACCTAGTCGGAGCGTAATGCTTTATCTGGAAAAACACTGAGGTGACTTGCTTTTGATTTTAAGATGAATAATATTCATTTTAAACTGAATAAGTTGAATTTTACTAAACTATACTTTGATAGTATCCTAAGAGTAACTTATAAATCAAAGAAATCATACGAGGAGGAGTAAATATGCTGCCAAAAATATCACAACGGATCTCCCAGGATCCTTCAGCAATGGACGAGTTATTAGCACTGAGTAACAATGAACAGGTGATCTCGTTTGCCGCGGGTTACCCGGCCAAAGAACTGTTCCCAAAAGAACAGCTGGAGAAAGCATTTGTACATAGATCTCACAACAGTGATTTGAATCTATATCAATATGCATCCGTTGATGGCTATGCTCCTTTGCGTAAAAAGATAGCTGAGCTAGTTTCTCGGACTGGTGTTTCAGATATTGATGAAAATAATTTGTTTTTGACTCAAGGTGCGCAACAAGGCATCAGTCTTTTGGCAGATCTGTTCCTAGACATTGGTGATGGCGTTGTGGTCGAGGGTCCAAGTTATATCGGAGCTTTACAGGCATTTGAAAGTCGTAAGCCGACTTTTTATGAAATGCAAATGCAAAGTGATGGGCCAGACCTTGACCAACTGGAAAAAATTGTGAGCAGCCATCCAGTTAAGTTAGT
Organism: Ligilactobacillus acidipiscis DSM 15836; assembly: GCF_001435755.1. Classification (GTDB taxonomy): domain Bacteria; phylum Bacillota; class Bacilli; order Lactobacillales; family Lactobacillaceae; genus Ligilactobacillus; species Ligilactobacillus acidipiscis. The sequence continues at coordinate 17,264 of NZ_AZFI01000027.1, forward strand.
TTATACGATACCTACGTTCCAAAATCCAACAGGCGTGTGCATGTCTGTGGCGAAAAGGAAACGAATCGTTAAATTAGCCCAAAAATATAACTTTTTGATCATTGAAGATGATCCATACCGTGACTTGCGTTATCGAGGGCAAGACCTGCCAACTATCAAATCATTTGATCAGACTGGTAATGTTGTGTTATTAGGGAGTTTTTCTAAAATATTGTCGCCGGCTTTACGTGTTGGCTGGATGGTCGCAGAGCCGCAATTTCTCCAACTCGTCAACGGTTTGCGTTCAGCTACTGATTTTCAGCCGTCAAATGTCGTATTGCAAATGATCGATCAGTATCTGGAAGAAAATGATCTGGAAGAACATATTAACCAGATCCGTGAAGTTTATGGTCAGCGAAATGAAGTAATGCAAAGTACATTGGCCCAATATTTGCCACAAGATTGCAGTTTTTCCAAACCGGATGGCGGATTTTTCATTTGGGTCACATTACCTCAAAATATGTCAGCTAAAAGTTTGTTGACAGACAACAGTCCGGTAACTTTTATTGAAAGTTCACAGTTGTATGAAACTAGCCATCAAGCTAATCAGATGCGTTTAAACTTTACGGGCGTTTCGGAGCAACAAATTAAAACGGGTTGTAAGTTATTGGCTAAACAAATTAAAAATATCAGACTAGCTTTGACAGCTTAAAGCAAGTCGTTATGTGAGGGGAATAAAATGCTCCTCTCTTTTTTTGTCTTTTTTTCGGAGTATGTCAGCCATTTAGTGAATCCTAGTACAAAACATCAAAAAGTATAAATATAAACTGGTTATAAGTTTATTGTTATAGGTGCGCCCGGCATGGGCAGTAACTAGGC
>NZ_AZFI01000270.1 GCF_001435755.1 Ligilactobacillus acidipiscis DSM 15836
CCTGAATTTTTAGTTTTCAGACAGTCCCTAGCAAAGTTTGCTTGATTGTTTGGTGAACAGGAAAACGATTACAAGCAGGCCATCTTAATTAACGAAAGGAGTGCGGAAATGAAAGATTTAACAAAGGGGAAACCGTTAAAATTAATTTTCTGGTTTACAATTCCATTACTAATCGGTAACATTTTTCAGCAATTTTATAGTTTGTCAGACACGTTGATCGTTGGTCAGACGCTTGGGGTCAAAGCCTTAGCAGCTGTCGGGTCAACGGGGAGTGTCCAGTTCTTGATTATCGGGTTCGCGCAAGGCTTGACGGCCGGGCTGTCGATTTTAACGGCGCAACATTTTGGTGCCCGTGATTTTAAAGCAGTTCGGCGGAGTTTTGCCATCAGTATCGTGGTCAGTTTGATCGTCGGTATTATTTTGACGGTACTGTCACTGATATTTGTGGACCATATTTTGTTGTTGATGCAGACGCCGACGGATATTATCGCGGATGCCCGGACCTTCTTACAAATCATGCTTGGCGGGATGTTAGCCCCGATTGGGTTTATCTTGTTGTCGAACATCATTCGCGCACTCGGCGATAGTCGGACACCGTTGTGGTTTCTGATTATCAGTGCCTTAATTAATATTGGCCTTGAATTACTGTTCATTCTGGTCTTTAAGTGGGGCATCGCCGGTGCTAGCTGGGCCACCATTCTGGCACAAGCGATTGCGACCTTGATGTGCGTGGTGTATATCATGGTCAAGGTGCCGATTCTGCACATTGGTTGGCGCCATTTCAAACTAGTCTGGGCAGAAGTACGAGCGCATTTAAACGTCGGCTTACCCATGGCGTTTCAAATGTCGATCATTGCGATTGGGACGATTGTGCTACAAGCTGCTCTGAATAGTCTCGGAACGAACTCTGTGGCCGCAACGACTGCCGCTCAAAAAATTGACCAATTGGCGACGCAACCGCTGATGTCGTTTGGGGTCACGATGTCGACCTTTGCGGCTCAAAATTACGGCGCCCACAAGTATGAACGGATTATTACTGGTGTCAAACAAACGATGTGGCTGTCGGGGGGCTTTAGTGTCGTTGCTGGTCTGATTGAAATTATCTGGGGCAAGCAACTGGTCGGCTTCTTCGTTGGTCATCAAGATGTGGCCGTCCTGAACTTGTCGCAGACGTATTTTAACGTCATTGGGAGTACTTATTTATTACTGTCGATGCTCTTCATTATGCGTAACACGCTTCAAGGTCTGGGTCGCAGTGCGATTCCGACACTGGCCGGAGCCGCGGAACTATTCATGCGGGTGTTCGCTGCTTTGATTTTGGTTCGACTGCTCGGTTACGCCGGGGCATGTAGCTCAGAACCACTAGCCTGGCTGGGATCGTGTGCCGTACTTTTGCCAGCGTACATTAAGTCCGTTCGTGATTTGCGGCGTCAAGAACGCATGACGACCGTGGTCGCTGAAGAACCGACGCCTATTTTGGCAGATTCAGACAAATCATAATTAAGACTTGCAACAAGCTAGATTTTTTGATAATATTTGTTATCAATTTTATTTTAAAGACTTATAAGATGATTGAACGAAAGACGGGG
>NZ_AZFI01000271.1 GCF_001435755.1 Ligilactobacillus acidipiscis DSM 15836
TTTACACAAACTTCTTGACGCTACCTAAAACGTGTATCGCCATTATTTAATCGCATAATACCAAATAATGGCAATAAGTAGATACCGCCTAGATACAAATACAGCCAATAGTTTAGTAATTGAGTTTTCATTGTACCCTCCTTAATAAATAAACAAATTATTTATTTACTTAATAATTAAATAGCGTCTATTATTGACGCCAAGAACTCCGAACGATTTTTAAAGCCATTTTCACGGGCTTTTTTGTCCATTTTCTTTAGCTGGCTTTCAGTAATCGAAAAGGTTACTGATCGCTTGCGTTCACTTTCTTTTCTACTGATTTTACTAATAAAATCAACGGAACTTTGTTTTTTCTTATCGTCTAAAGTTGCTTGGTAGTTTTCTTTCATTTCTTCATCTTTTTTCTTGTTGAATGAATCTAAGCTCATAATATCGCTCCTTTATTTAACCTTATTTGATAACTCTTGAAATAATTGATTTGCTTGTTCAAGAAACTTTTTGTTTTGTTTATAAACTAAATCATCTTTTTGTGCTAACTCAAAGATTGAAGCATGTTTCGCAGTTGCTTTATTAAACAGTTCTCTTTCAGGTATTACGGTTGCTACTGTTTCATCATCTGCAATATGATTTAGTAAATCACGTGACATATTTGTATTATGTTTAATCATATTTCCAATAAAGTAAAGTTTGGCGTCTACATACGTTTCACCAGTTCGATAATCAAAAAGGGATTTTTTAAATTTATCTAACCGTGTTTCAAGGTCAAACTTAGCATTATATCCATGTTCACTTGGTGTAATTGGACTAAGCAAATAATCACTGACAGCAATTGCATTTTTAGTAATTGTGCCAAAATCTGGGTGGGTGTCGATTAAAATATAATCGTATTGGTTTAAGTTTAAAGCGTCCATATTATTTTTAAACCACATGAATAACATCATTTCTTTATTGCTGTTATTTTCTAGGCGGCTGCCTAAAACGTCTAGATCTATAAAACCAGCAATTAAATCTAAATTAGGTGCAACGTTGTCGATGTTTACTCGTTGAATTTCCTCATCATCTTTAAAAGCTTCTGCAATGGTATTATCTCGTCTTGTTTTTTCGAAAACGGTGGTTAAATTGCATTGGTGGTCTAAATCGACTAGTAATACTTTTTTACCGTGCTTGGCTAACCAATCGCCATAATTTAACGTTAAAGTAGTTTTACCAACGCCACCTTTGATTGCAGTAAAAGTGATAATTTTCATAGTCTCAGCTTCCTTTCTTATCCGTCTATACTCATAGTATAACATAGATAAACAATTAAATAAACAATTTATTTGTTTAAACCGCCGTTGCTGGGTCTTAATACTAATGCCTGTTTTTCGTGCAATCATTTTATAAGTCATACCCTGTTGCCGTAACTCATAAGCAAATTGAATTTGCTCATCTGTGTAGGTTTTAGGGCGTCCCTCTTTAAAATAGGGGTCATGCGTTTTGGCGTATAATTTGCCCTCTTGGGTTCTGGTCACAATCATGTCTCGTTCAAACTGGGCAAAGGCACTAAAAAT
>NZ_AZFI01000272.1 GCF_001435755.1 Ligilactobacillus acidipiscis DSM 15836
CAACACTATTTGACAAAGTCCCAAAAAAACTTCGATTTTAACACAGCTAAAACCGAAGCTCAAAATTCAATTATTATTTCAAACGAGCATTTAATTCTTTTGTAAGGTCTTCATAACCAGGACGTCCCAGTAAAGCAAACATATTCTTCTTATATGCTTCAACACCTGGTTGGTTGAATGGATTGATGCCGTTCAAGTAACCGGAAATTGCAACCGCAGCTTCGAAGAAGTAAATCAAATAACCGAGAGTATATTCTGTTTGGTCAGGAATATTAACGATCATATTAGGCACATTACCGTCTGTATGGGCTAAAACAACACCTTGCATGGCCTTGCCATTCACGTAATTCATTGTCTTGCCGCTTAGATATTCTAATCCATCAAGATTTTCTTCATCTGCCGGGATCTTCGTATCAGCCTGTGGAGAGCTAACCCTGATAACTGTTTCCATCAAATTACGACGACCTTCTTGAATATACTGACCTAATGAATGAAGATCTGTCGAGAAGTTAGCTGATGAAGGATAAATCCCCTTTTCGTTCTTCCCTTCTGATTCACCCATTAACTGTTTCCACCATTCTGAGAAATATTGCAATGATGGCTCATAATTTTCAAGAATCTCAGTCGTATAACCTTTGCGATACAAAATATTACGTAAAGCCGCATACTGATAAGCTTCATTTTTATTCAAGTCTGCATCTACATATGCTTCACGAGCATCCGCTGCACCTTGCATCAACTTATCGATGTTTGCACCAGAAACAGCAATTGGCAATAAACCTACTGGGCTCAAAACAGAGAATCGACCACCAACATCATCTGGGATAACAAATGACTCATAGCCAGCAGCATCTGCTTCTGTCTTCAAAGCACCACGGGCACGATCAGTTGTTGCAAAGATCCGTTCGTTAGCTCCTTTGACACCATACTTCTTGATCAATTTTTCTTTGAAGACACGGAATGCGATCGAAGGTTCAGTTGTTGTACCTGACTTAGAGATCACGTTCACAGAAAAATCACGGTCACCAATAAAGTCTACTAATTGCTTCAAATAAGAACCTGAAATCGAATTACCTGCAAAAAAGACCTGCGGTGCATTTCTTTTTTCAGCAGGCAGCATATTAAAGAATGAATCATGCAAAAATTCAATTGCGGCACGTGCACCTAAATAAGAGCCACCAATACCGATCACAACTAAAACTTCAGAATCTGATTGGATCTTTGATGCAGCTTTTTTGATGCGTTCAAATTCATCCTTGTCAAAATCCCTAGGAAGGTTTAAGAAACCTCTAAAGTCGTTACCTGCACCTGTACCATCACGTAATTCCTGGTCAGCAGCAGAAACTAGGGCTTGCATTTCTCCCAATTCGTTTTCATGAACAAACTTGTCTAAATTAGAACTGTCAAATGAAATATGAGCCATTATGAAATCCCCTCACTTTTGATATTGTTTACCTATTTATTATACAACACTTTCACATAATTTAAAGTATAAAAAACGACAAATTAAGATTTTCGAGAGTATAAAATAGTTTGTGTAAATGA
>NZ_AZFI01000273.1 GCF_001435755.1 Ligilactobacillus acidipiscis DSM 15836
ATTGCATAACGGACACAACCGCTTTTTGCAAAACCAAGTCTGATACAGTTTTAAATGCTCCCCAATCTTCCGAAAACGTAAAATTTCACCACAGCCTCGGACATCATGCGCCCGCTTAAATTCTAAAATCGACAAATATTCTGCATAGCGTACATTTTCAATTTTGCGCTCTCGCCAAGGTCTTACTTTTCCATTTGTTGTAACGTCTTTAAACACTTCAGACATAAAAAGCTCCTCCCGTTTTATCCACGTGAAGGAGCTGAATTATCATTTTAGCTAAGTTTACAGCCTTGACATCATAGGGTTTACCCCCTAGAATAAGGCTATAAATCGCAAATGATAATCAACTCACGTGCTCGGTCGCCAAACAGAGATTTCACGTGGGTTTTTTATTTTGTTTTCATTCAACCATTTATGAGGCTAATTTTACGCCTAAACCCCGCCATGTCAAGGCTTTAAATGAAAAACAAAAAAACGAATTGATTCTACTGTATCAAGATAAGAGGAAAGTGACAAAAAACGTCACTTTCAAAACCCCAAAAAAGAGGTTCATACTGAACCTCTTTTTTAAACCCAAAATTCAGTTAACGTTTATGAACAAGTTCCCAATCCAAATCTAAGGCGAAAATATATCGTAAGAAATTTTTTACACTCGGTACTGTATATTGACTCTCAATTTTAGAGATCATACTCGTAGATAAACCAGATATTCTCGCAACGTCACTTTGAGTTAAGCCTTTTTCAACACGCAAATTCAATACTGTAGCAAGAATCTCAGCATACGCTTCATCATCGTATTTACCGTTATTACCCAATTCAAAAATCTTTTTCCAACTACGTTCGTCAATTCTCGGCATTATTAATCCCCTTTAAATCTCTTTCTAAAACTCTAGAACATTACCACATTTTTGTTCACAATAAAAAAGCAAAAGCTTTAATTTTTAAAGGGGTAGCGGGCTAGTTAGAGAGACCCGCCAAAAATTTTATGAAATTTTCCAGTTTTAACGACCGAAAAAGTAAGACCTTGGGTTTCACCCAAACCTGACAAGCTGAACCAGCTTGACCGTTTCGACTTCGCCGCCAGTCGGGCTCGGGAAAACAGGCAAGCTGCTTTCCGCCTTTTAGCTTTTAATTTGCAAAGTCTATCAACTCCTTAAAGCCTCCTAGATAGTCTAATTTCGCCTGTACGGCTCAATAAGGCTATCTACGTCGATTTACCGTTGACAGACAGTTAAATAACTTGTTAATTCTTAAAATGGCTTAGAAGGCAATTTTGGGCTTCTGAGAGCAACTCAAAAAAGAGAAAAGTTCGAAGGAGTTTACGACTGAACTTATCTGCTTTTTGGGTTCCAAACTGACTTGTCAGTTTTAGTTTGAGCGGAGCGAATTCTGAGACAGGTTTTAAGCAACTTGCACCCCATTTATTTGGTGGGGTGCAAGTGCGCCCTTCTGACGTTTTGCAGTCAGAACGCACGACGTCATGAAAGTGACGTGTAAGTGCGC
>NZ_AZFI01000274.1 GCF_001435755.1 Ligilactobacillus acidipiscis DSM 15836
GCTATTCATCAACAGGATTTGACAAAGAGCCGTTTTTCATTGGTGGCATTCGGACTTTTTTCAGGTCCTTGTACGACCTCTGCACTTTGCAGCTCTTTTTCTTTGACTGGATTTAATTTTGGAGCTGGTGCGTCCTTCTTCTTATAAGCAAATTTCACATCGATCTGATATAGGCGTTCAAACTCTTCACTCCCTGCCGAGTGGCTTTTTTAGCTGGACCGCCAGTTAAGGCAGCTGTTGCAAGGTACACATCAAACTTCTTGACAGCTTCACTAGCTGGCAAAAGGCCAATAGTTTTGACCGTCGCCAATTCGGCCGAGCGCATCTGGTTGACCCCGCCGCGGATCACTAATTTCTTTTGTTTTTTGACCATTTCAAAATATGGCAAAGCTACGGGCTCGACCAATTTATGGACTTCTTTTCCGCTGTCTTGGACGCGTTTGGCAATTTGCTTATCGGTCAAGCCGGCATAATTTGCATGAACAAAACCGATATCTTGCAAAGCTTGTTCTACTTCTTGAATATTTTGTTTCTGAGTATCAGAAATATTCAGAGTAGCGGGAAGAAAATCTTCATCTTCGCTAAAAATGCCATTTGTTTGAATGTAGCCCAAACCAGCATGTGCTAAAGCTTGCTCTTCTTCACTCAACGGATCTTTAGATTCAATGTGCAAAACCTCTTCGACCTTCGGCGACAAATCATACTTAGCCTGTTTATCTGTAAAATAATACATTATATTCAGGTAACAGAAATATGCAATTACCAGAAAAGCCAGAATAAACAAACTCCCCGCCCAGGAAAACCATTTCTAAAGAAGCGATATGACACGTACAACAGGTAGAAATTTCCTCCTGTCGCTAGGATCGTGTAGACTCGACTCTTGATCGTAGCACTTAAGTTCACGTAGCCAAGCGAGGCGGCAATCGTCTGAAATAAAGCAAACATAAATTAACCCTTCCTCTCTATTCACTCTCATTTTGCGCAGTAGGTGTATTTTGGCTGCGAGTATTGTCGCCAGTATTAGTACTATTATCAGTGTTATTTTCTGTATTGTTATCGTTGTTAGTATCCGAGCTGTCATCATTAGAACTATTATCAGAGGATTCGTTTTGACTTTGGTCGCTATTATTATTGCTGTTATCGTTTTGATTATCCTCAGATGACGAACTTGCACGAGATGTTGAAGATGAGCTTTCTGCAGAACTACTTTCCGAAGAAGAACTTTCATCTTGACTGGATGAACTCATAGAAGAAGCGGACTCGTCTGAGTTAAGCGAACTACTACTAGACAAAGATGACGAACTAGAAACCACAGAAGTCCGCGGTTTACCTTCTGAAGAATGAGTAGCAGTATTCACAACGACGTTAGTTGCACCGAGGGCAAGAACCGCCGAAAATATAGCAAACGGTGTAATAATGGTGCCGTTCTTTTAGACACTTCTCTTCCTCCTTTTTATAAACAGGGCGGAGGCAAGCGGGAAGAAGCGA
>NZ_AZFI01000275.1 GCF_001435755.1 Ligilactobacillus acidipiscis DSM 15836
TGACGAACTAGCACCACGCGTATAGAAAATAAAAATAAGTAAGATGGGAGATCTATATTAAATGGCAGCGGAAAGTAAGAAAGAAAGACCAATTATTATCGGTGTGACCGGTGGGTCTGGAAGTGGGAAAACTTCAGTTTCTCATGCAATATTCAATCAATTACATGGACATTCGATCCTCATGCTTGAACAGGATTCGTATTATCGCGACCAAAGTGATATGAGCCTTGCACAAAGAGAGGCTGTTAATTATGACCATCCTGATGCCTTTGATACTGACTTATTGATTTCTCAACTATCAAGTTTGTCACACTGGAGATCGATCAATAAACCAATTTATGATTATTCAATTTTTACACGGAGTGATAAAACTGAATGGGTTGATCCGCGAGAGGTTATCATTTTAGAAGGTATTTTCGTTTTAAGTGATCCGAGATTGCGTGATCTGCTTGATATCAAGGTCTTTGTTGATACTGATGATGACATCAGGATAATTCGGCGGATCCAACGTGACATGAAGGAACGCGGTCGTTCATTACAATCAGTGATCGATCAATACCTTAAAACTGTTAAACCAATGTATCATCAGTTTATTGAGCCGACTAAACGTTATGCGGATGTGATCGTTCCTGAGGGTGGAGAAAATAAAGTTGCAATTGATCTGCTAGTTACAAAAATTAGAGATATAATTCGCGAAGCCCAAAATTAAAGAAAAAGTTAATCGAGTGCACAAACAGCATGTATTTTGCAGTTTGTGCTTTCTTTTAGATGTGTTAGTGCAAATATTCTCTTGTATCGAGATTGTCAGACTTGCAAAATATATTAAATTGAATTAGCATATATTTTTGTTATACTGATTTAGGCGCTAGTTATCAGCGCCCATAGTCGATAATATAATAAATATTTAAATGGGATCATTAAATTATAAAATTTTGAATTGAAGGGATTTTTAAAAATGGCTGAAGAAAAAACATTTCCAATGACACTGGAAGGTAAAAATAAGTTAGAGGCAGAGTTAGAAGAACTAAAAACAAATAAAAGAGCTGAAGTGATCGATCGAATCAAGATAGCACGCTCTTTTGGGGATCTGTCAGAAAACTCTGAATATGAATCTGCTAAGGATGAACAGTCTTTTGTTGAAGGACGGATCAAAGAAATTGATCATATGTTAAATTATGCTGAAATTATTGATAGTGATGCGATTGATAAAAATGAAGTGGCAGTTGGTAAAAAAGTTACTTTTCAGGAAGATGATGATGAACCTGAAACTTACCAAATCGTTGGCGCCGCTGAGGCAGATCCTTTTGACGGCAAGATATCCAATGATTCTCCAATTGCTAAAGGGCTGATCGGACATAAGTTGGGGGACCAAGTTGAAATTGAAACTCCAGCTGGCAAAATGTCTGTAAAGATCGTCGAAGTAAAATAGATATTTTTATGAGACTTGAAATGTCAAATTAAGTTAGAAATAA
>NZ_AZFI01000276.1 GCF_001435755.1 Ligilactobacillus acidipiscis DSM 15836
TTTCAGTTCAGGATCTGAAAGTTTTTCTTTACCTGAATTATTCATACTTTACTGCACACGGGTAATTTTACCTTTTTTAAACGCAATTTATCTTTTTCAAATTTTATAGTTGTTTGTGCCTTCTTTTGAGCCAACTTTAGTTATGTAGGAGAACTAAAATTACGTTCTATGTCTTGGACTTGCTGAAAATTTATCAAATCGTCTTGCTTAGTTACCATCTATCTACAAAATGTGTACGGAATCTTCATTAACTGTTCCTACACTAAATGCTTGTTCCGCCAACCACTATAGCCTTACATAAACGTTGGCTTTGGTCACAAACTTGACCCAGTTTTTTGTTTTAGTACGTAGCAATAGACAGCCAAAGAGCTACTAAAACTTGATAATGCTAATCAAGAACACTGGCTTCATAGTTGCCAAAGCTAGATATCGCATGAGTTAATGTTTTTTAGAAATAAAACATCCATTCATTGGATGTTATTTTTTTAACAAAATACATAATTTCAACCGTTGTCACGCCTTTTTTCTACTATATATAGATTTTTTGAAAAAAATAATCTAAATATTGTGGTTTGTCCTTTAATTTTTTTGAAAAGCAGGTATAATAAATAGACGAACATAAAAATATTTTTATATAAGGAGAAGAGAAAATGGAAAATAAGCAACAAAATTATTTTTCTTGGTTATTTGAGCAATTAAAGGGGTGGCCACAACAAAACTATTACTTATTTTGGTTTGCTTTAGGGTGTCAATTGATGACCTTAGTCAATGGTAAGATTACGGAATTAGCAATCATTTCATTTGTCGGAACCACTTTAGGCGTTCTCTGTGTTTTAGCTATTAATGCTACGAAGGCTGTCAATGGTTGGCTTGGTTTGATCAGTGCCGCTTGTTTTATTTACGTTGGTTTTAGTGCCAAAAATTACCTCTCGATGTTAGAACAAGTGGCTTATGTTTTGACTCTTGACCTGCCAGTATTGATCAGTGTTAGGACTTGGAATAATAACACAAAAGATCATTTAAAAAGATTTGGTAGTCAACAGTGGATAATTTCTATTCTTTTTACTTTGATAGTGTGGGCAATCAGCGCATATTTAATCAGCCATTTGACCAATGATCCACGTCCAATATACGATGGAATGGCATTTTCTATCTCATTGACTGGAGGGATCGTTTGCTTTTTACGTTACAATAATCAATATTTTTGGTGGTTATTTAGCGGGATCGCTCAATTGATTTTGTGGGCAGTGACATTTTCTCAGGGAGATGCCAGCCTTGCAATGGCTATCAACTCTAGTATTTATGTTATCAACGATATTTTAGCATTTACGGTCAGTCCCTGGTTTAACTTAGGTCGTCGTAAAATGGGCCTGAAAGAGATTAGCTGATCATATAATTTTTGGTTCTATAATATTTGGTACTGAT
>NZ_AZFI01000277.1 GCF_001435755.1 Ligilactobacillus acidipiscis DSM 15836
ACTTATTAACTCGTGACGACTTAAAAAAACGCTGGGACATGAACTCTCGGCAAAGTGTCCACCAAGTCGCTAGCAAACTCGATTTTCCAGCCCCAGTTTATACTTTCAATCAAGGTAAAACGCTGCTTTATTTAGAAACTGAAATTCAGATTTATGAAATCAATCATCCTTGGATTATTAGTCCAGCTGATCGGTTCAATTATAGTCAATGGATTTTTGAGAATGTGATCAATTCTGACGACTAGTTTCACTTGAATTTGGCCTTGTTGGCGCCAGCCTTCTGTTACAAAATCCCCACGTTTTTCTAGTGGGGAAATACCCTTTGACAGTCGTCAAGGGTGTAAGTGCGCACTCCTGTCATTTTTGACAGGTCGGGTTTAGTTCTTTTGTCTTTTTGAGTTAAGATTTTGGTTTACTGTTTTTTGATTTTGACTTAGTTAATTTTTTAGGTGCTTTTGAATTTAAAAACGTGGTTGAACTTGAATTTAGCTCTATGTCTGTGAAGTTAACTTTTAATTTTTTCTAGTCACATTTTCCGGAATTTTTATTTTAATATTGGGGGAATTATTTGCGGTAACTTAGGTCGGACTTTGCAACTCCAGCCACAAAACAACGTGGAGGGGGTGGAGTTGCAAAGTCCGACCGTCTATTAACCCAGTTATGACGCTTTTTTTAATTCCAAAAGTTTAGAACTGTTTCTAAAGCTATTCTAAAGTAATTCTAAAGTAATTCTAAACTTAAACTAGGCTATAAAGTTGTGGGTAAACAGCACAATTTTGGGTTTAGGTAATATTTCAGGCTCACTTGTTGCATGGCTGCAAATTTGACTTCTTTTTAGGCCAACTGTTTAGTTAAATTTGTTTTGGCTTTATTTAGTCTTAAAATGCATTTTAAGCGTTTTAAATAGTTAAATGGATAATTTATCGTTATTAGCTTTTAAAGTATTCCTAAGAGCTTTATTTGCACTTTAAATTGAATTGATGTCCTGAAAGAGGCTTGTTTTTGTTTTTTGGTTTTGATCTTGAATTTGTTTTGTGTTTTTGACTTGGTTTTGTGGTGTGGAATTTGAATTTTATTTTTTGTGTTAGTGCTGAGTTTATTAGTTTAATTAGGTGCTTTTGGCTAAGTTGTTTAGTTTGGTTTAGTGTTTTTTTACTGTATTGGAGGTCGTTTTTTGTGACTCCAGCCACAGAACAACGTGGAGAGGGTGGAGTCACAAAAAACGACCGGCTAAGGACCGCTATTTAACAATATTATCTTTGCTTAACTTAAAGAAGCGTTTCTTTAGGGATTCTGTACAGATTCTTTGGAGTTTCTTTAAAGATAGTATTTCCTTGTAATTTTTTTATAGTTATTTGATCTTAGTAGCATTGTTAGGTGTGTAATAAATATTTGTAGTTTATGACTTGCTCTGAGGGCG
>NZ_AZFI01000278.1 GCF_001435755.1 Ligilactobacillus acidipiscis DSM 15836
GTCAAACAACTCTGCAGCTGACCTTAAGCCCAAGTATGCCGGTAAGTCTAGCTGATCGAGCATCTCGATCAAGTTTTTCCGCATTCCGCCTGCAAAGCGACTAGCTTTTTTACAGCTGAGCAAGCGTGCATTCAAGGTTAAATCTAAGTTGGCGCGATACGTTTGAAAGGCTATTTCTGTCTGCGTCCACCCGGGGCAAATACCTACGATCATTATGCGAGCTTTGCGCTGGGTAATTAAGTTGTGCGGCGCAAAGTAAATTTGCAGCCGCTCATCTTGAGCCAACAAAAAGCGCTTTGTGAGCAATTCTTTTTTAGTATAATGACCGTCTGTTTTGAGCGGTAACCTGCTGATTTCAGTCAGATACTGCATCAGATCTGCTTTTTCCATGCTGCCCCCTTCGCAATTAGAAAAAAGTCCTAAAAGTTAAGACTTATTTTTGCAAATATGTTTTTCTAAAGGTCGATCTCTAGGTAAATCGGTGTATGATCTTGTCTCGTACCAGAATCGATCATTTCAGATTTAATGATTTTGTCTTTGATGCGGTCGCTGACCAGGTAATAGTCGATCCTCCAGCCCGAGTTGTTCGTTTTGCTGGTTTTGACCCGTTGAGCCCACCATGAATAAGCTCCGGTGACATTACCATGAACAGTCCGGAAGCTGTCGGTAAATCCGCTTTCCAAAAGTTTAGTAAAATCAATCCGTTCTTCATCAGTAAAACCGGCGGAACGATGATTACGGTCTGGGTGAGCCAAGTCGATCTCTTCGTGCGCACAGTTAAAATCACCTGAACTGATGACTGGCTTTTGTTGATCTAATGTCTGTAAATATTCAATATATTTCTGATCCCATACCTGGCGGTCGCTCAAACGGTCGAGCTTATTGCCAGAATTAGGTGTGTAAACTTGGGTCACGAAACACTTCTCAAATTCAAGTGTGGTGATCCGTCCTTCTTGATCCATCGTCGCTGGTGCACCAATCTGTGGATAGGTGACTGTGGGGTCTAACGATTTTTTGTAGATGAACATCGTGCCCGCGTAAGATTTTCGTGCTGGCTCTTCAGAACTGCGCCAGGCAAGCGCATAGTCGGGGAAAAAGTCATTCAAAACTTCCACATGTTTTTTAGTTGGCCCCTTGGCAGAAAGCTTGGTTTCTTGAATTGCGATCACATCAGCATCGTATGTACTGATAGTTTTTAAAACATCACGCGATAGAAGTGCTCGATTAGAATCACTAGTCAAAGCAGCATTTAAAGAATCAATATTCCATGAAATTAGTTTCACTATTTTTCTCCTTTAACATTTAAATTTGTTGTTACTGATTACTATAACACGAAATACGTTTAAATCGAGCCACTCCTGCCTTTCTGCCGGCAAATCGGGTAGGAGATAGTTCACACTATCGA
>NZ_AZFI01000279.1 GCF_001435755.1 Ligilactobacillus acidipiscis DSM 15836
ATTTACACAAACTATTTTATACTCTCTAACGTTTAAGATTAAATTATATTTTACCGATGTTTTGTTTATATTAACTTAACGAACTATAGATAAGTATATAATTATTGGAAGCTATTTAGTATGTTAAAATAATAATGAAACAGAAATTATGCTGTTTAAGCGAATTAAAGGAGCAAGTTTTTATGAAAATATTTTTGAGTATTATAGCGCTGCTTTTAACTATCGCATTAATAATTTGGGGTATAAAAAAAATACGGAGCCGCAGCTTAAAAGCAAAGCAAAAGACATATGAAACATTAGTGACAGATGCTGTAAAAACAGCTTTAAAGGGAGTGAAACTGTCAGGGTTTGATGGTACAAATGATCCCTTTGGCCCGCTTAAGATCGTTCCAGTGTCAAGAGTGTGGGGGCTAAACGTGGTTGTGTTTGGTTTTTCGTTTTACTTTATCGAACTTGATAAAAAACAGGTTCGTCAAGTTAAAAAAGAAATATCTTACCAATTGAGCTTGTACGCAAAGCAAAAGGGGTTAGTCACTGTTAATGATAAAAGTCCTTTAGTTATTTCAGATATTTGGTTTCGTGAGGGCAAGTTAAATATTGAGATCGCCTATCTTGTTAATCAACAAACTATCGGTTATGTCAATGATATAGAAAAATTAGAAAAATAAAAAAACTGACAAATATTGTCAGTTTTTTTCTGTAAGGCCTAAATTAATGTAGTGTATCTCTTTACCCGATCAAAACTCCACCATCAGGAGATTTAAAACGAGCGTCCTTATTAATATGGTCATAGAATAAGACACCATTTAGGTGATCAAATTCATGTTGGACCACGATTGCTGGATAGTCTTTCAGACGAGAGATATGTTTATTTCCATCTAAATCGTACCAGCGTAATTTGATGCGGTCATGGCGCCAAACATATCCTGGAATATCTTCGTCAACTGAAAGGCAGCCTTCGCCAGTTCCCAGAGCTGCCCCCTGCACAGATTCACTGAGAATAGTAGGATTAACGAGTATTTCTTTAAATGCTGGCGGTTCTTCTTCATAGTCACTTGGTACTAAAACAGCCGCCATACGAGTTGGAGAACCAACTTGAGGTGCAGCTAAACCCACACCGGCACGTAGATGGTATTTTTCAGCTAGTTTTTCATCTTGACTGACTTCCAAGTACTCCATCATTTTTTTACCCATTTCGATTTCTTTATCAGAAAGGGGAAAAGTTAATTCTTTAGCTCGTGAACGTAAAACAGGATTTCCATCACGAGTAATATCGTCCATTAATATCACGTGTATATTGCCTCCAAAAGATAATATAACTTAATCTTAACATAATTAATACTGCCATGGCTAAAAAGATGAGCTGTTTGATAGTGTCAACTTTGTGTGGGTAAA
>NZ_AZFI01000028.1 GCF_001435755.1 Ligilactobacillus acidipiscis DSM 15836
ACTGGTCTTAGGATCAAGTGCCGCAGTATGTTCGTCCAGCAATAAGATATCAGGACGATTCAAGGTCGCCATCAAGAAACTGAGTGCTTGCCGTTGTCCCCCTGACAAATTTTCGGTTGGTGTGTCCAAACGTTGTGTTAAGCCGTTGCCCATCGATGCTGCTAATTTAGCAAAACGGTCCTTGTTGCCCCGTAAGTTGCGAAAACGCAGGCCCCGTTTTTGCCCACGTCTGGCAGCTAGCAACAGGTTTTCAGCAACCGTCATTCGTGGTGCGGTCCCCATCTTCGGGTCCTGAAAGACTCGGCTCAAAAATTTAGGTCTTTTTTCAACGGGGTCTCGGCTGATGTCATTCCCGTTGTGAAAGACCTGACCTTCATCTGGCAGCAGGTCACCCGATATTGTGTTGAATAAGGTGGATTTACCCGCGCCGTTTGACCCAATAACCGTGATAAAATCTCCAGCATAGACTTTTAAGTTGAGGCTTTTCAAAATTTTGGTCTCGTTAGGAGCATTGCGGTTTACGAAAGTCGAAACATTTTTAAGTTCTAATACTGTGTCGTTATTCTTTTTCATTAGAAACTAACCCCTTTCGTAAAATACCATTTAAGTGCAATGAATTTCTTAAATTAGGCAACATCATGCACAAGGCGAGAATAATAGCTGAGATCAAATTGAGGTCGTTGGTTGAGAATCCAAGCTGTAAGACCAGCAACAAAACGAACCGGTAAATGATACTGCCAAGTGTCACGGCGACCAAACGCTGATTCAAGGTCAGCTCGCCAAAGACTACTTCACCGATGATGATCGAGGCCAGTGCCACCACGATGATCCCGATCCCCATGTTGGAGTCAGCATAACCATTACTTTGTGAGATCAAAGCACCGCATAAGCCGACTAGCCCATTGGAAAGGGTGAGTCCAAGGATCGTCATGTTATCGGTATTTATCCCCTGGGAGCGTGCCATTATGGGGTTGTCGCCAGTCACTATGAAAGCTTGCCCCAACTCGGTTTCAAGAAAGACAACCACCAGGATGGTGATCATGCTAATGGTCAGCCCACCAATGATCACACTGTCAAAATACTTGGGTAATGTTTGAAAGAAGGCTACTGAAAAAAAGGTCTTCTTACCGATCAAGGAAACGTTAGAGCCGCCCATCACTCGTAAATTGACGGACAGGCAGGCAGTCATTACTAAAATCCCAGCGAGTAAGATCGGGATCTTGCCTTTAGTATATAACAACCCAGTGATCAGCCCACCAGCTGCTCCGGCCAAAAAGCCGTAAAGAGTTGCCAGTAAAGGTGAAGCGCCATGAGTAATGGCGGTGACAGTCACGGCTGCACCTAAAGGAAAAGTGCCTTCCACAGTCATATCAGGAAAATCGAGGATCCGGAAGGTCAAGAAAAGGGCGACCCCTAAAATTGCCCAAAGAAGACCCTGTCCGATACTAGATGTTATTAAACTCATTTGATCACCCTCCCATTTTTTTGTGCCTGCTGCATGATTTTAGCTGGTATTTTAATGTGTAGTTTATCGATCTGATCTTGGTTGAGGACGTATTTTCCTTTGACAACAAAGCCGACGGGGTAGGTTGCGGTTTTTTTGCCTTTAAGGACTCTGCCTGCCATTTGACCTGCTAAACGTCCCAAGTCATGTTGGTCGATCGCATAAGCGGCAGTTCCGCCGTCTTTGACCATTGTATCGGCTGCAGGAAAAACAGGTTTTCCGGCTTGGTTAGCATTATTGACTAAAGTCTTCATGGAAGAGGCCACTCCATTATCTTGGGGAGCATAGATCGCGTCCACTTGTCCAGCCATTTGTTGACTGATCTGCTGCATGTCATTGGTATTAGCGATGGTATAAAGTTTAGGTTGCAGACCAGCTTTCTTGACTAGTTTGACAAATTTCTTCGCGTTACTTTGACCGCCTGCATCAGAAGAAGTATAGATCACACCGATGTTTTTGGCTTGCGGCATAATGTCTTGAATCAATTTTAGCTGTTTTTCTAAAGGTGAATCGCCGGAAGAACCCGTAACGTTTGCACCCGGATGTTTTTCAGATTTGACCAAACCGCTGCCGGCTGGGTCACTGATACCAGCCATTATGATCGGGGTCGTTTTATTGGCTGAGTTGACCAAAGCCTGAGCTGCTGGAGTTGCGATCCCAAACAAAATGTCATCGCGATCTGCAATCTGTTGGGCCATGGTTTTTAGATTACTTTGATCACCTTGAGCATTTTGAAACTCAATAGTAATATTTTTCTTTTCCTTGAAACCTTCATCTTTTAATCCGGTGATGATCCCGGCGTGAATTTGATCAAGGGCAGGGTGACTAACAAGTTGCAAGATCCCGATCTTGATGTTTTTTTGCTGCGCTAATTTGGTGCTGTCGTTTTGTGCGGGTTGAGTGAAGAGAGCAACCGCTAAAAAAGCGACAATGGCACCAATAAATGCAATAATTCTTTTCATATTTTTCACTCCGATCCAAATTGTTAAAAGTTGACAAAAAAATAAGGGCAAACCAGCACACTCTGGTTTACCCTTAAAAGGTGATCACGCCAAAGCCTGCCATGTTAGACCATGCAGACTTTGACAAACGAAAAAGCAGTCGGCACGGATACAAACTGTTTGCCAGATCGTATCCGTCAGAGGCGTTACGACCTTGCGTGCCGGCTTTGCCAAGCCATATTCAAAACATTAGTAACTGACTTTTGCATTCTTCTTCGTCCTTTCCGTTAATTAATTGATTTAAGTATAGAAAAAGGCTGTGCGGATGTCAAGGGGCAAAATAATAAATTGTCTGTGTGGTTGCAGTCCCCGGTTTTGCGGAGCTGATGGCTAGGAGTTAGTTGGATAATTGGACGCACATTTGTCAAACCATAGTTCAGTTAGCTTCTGCTCAGACTTACAGATCTAAAATAGCGAAAAATTATTTAAAGTTTTATTCGGTTGCGGACCAATTGGAGAAACTCTCTCTACCATGGAGCAGATCGCAGAAAAAAACTATTACAATTAGCAGAGATAGCAAATTTTTCTCTTGCTTTGTAAGTTGTTTGTATTATTTTGTGCAAAAGCTTTATACTAGCATTATAGTTGAAATTATTGGGATCTGTGTTTTCAAAAAATACTTTTCTCATGATTTGAAAAAAAGAGGAGGATCTCATAGGATGAAAGATGTAAAAATCGGTGGAACAGGTTTTGCAGGCTCAGAGATCATATTAGGTATCATGCGGATGGACGCTTTGAGCGTTGACGATGCTGTTAAAGTTTTGGAAACAGCTAAAGACCTGGGGATCAACTTTATCGATTCTGCAGACATTTATGGCAACGGTAAAGCCGAAGAAGTCTTTGGCGCAGCTTTGAAGAAGTCGTCTTTAAGTGCCGATGATTTCTGTATTCAATCAAAGGGCGGTATTTTCAATGACCCGGATAAGGGTTTTGAAACAACACGGTATGACTTTTCTAAGAAACATCTGTTAGCAACTGTCGATGGCATCTTGCAACGGATGGGTGTTGATAATTTGGACAGTTTCTTATTACATCGCCCTGATGCGTTGATGGATCCAGCAGAAGTTGCATCTGCTTTTGACGATTTGCAAAATTCCGGTAAGGTGCGTCACTTTGGCGTTTCTAACATGAATTCCGGTCAGGTTGCTTTATTGCAATCCGCTGTTAGCCAAAAGCTTTTGATCAATCAGTTACAGTTCAGTGTGATGCATACTGGCCCAATTGATTTCGACCTGCATACAAACATGACTGATGCAAGAAGTATTGACCATGATGGTGGCATCTTGGAGTACTCCCAGTTGCATAATATGACGATCCAAGCATGGTCACCATTCCAGTATGGGCAGATCGAAGGGACCTTTATCAATAATCCTGATTTCCCAGAAGTCAATCCAGCCTTGCAAAAAATAGCTGATAAATATGGTGTTTCTAAAAATGCGATCGGGGCAGCCTGGATCTTGCGGCACCCAGCTCAGTTCCAAGTAATTGCCGGAACGATGAATCCAGAACATTTGAAAGACACTGCTGCTGGTGCTGATATTCATTTGACAAACCAAGAATGGTATGACGTTTACTTGGCAGCCGGTAATGATTTACCTTAAAATTAAGTAGTTAAAGAAAAGTGGTCACTTCCAGGCGGAGGTGACTTTTTTGGTGCATACCAATTTATATTCATCTAGCAGTCACTGCAATTTTTGGCGAGAGTCGTTAGTTAGACCAAAAAGCGTTTTTGTTTGTGTTTTAAAATTGAAGATGTTACTATATTTACGAAAGAAAGGAAAATATATTTCTTTCGTAAAAAAACTGGGTCAATAGCGAAGGGAGAGAAAGCTATGAACACATATGCACAGATCATTGATGGCAGTAATTCTTATTTTGGATTTTTAAATATCCAATTTCAAGATGGCAAAATGAAAATCAGTGTCACACAGGGAGTTAGACCGCCGCTTAAATGGGAAGTAGATTTAAGCAATATTAAAGGTTTGACGAGTGATCAGTTTATGGGTGCCAAACGGATCGCCTTTTACGATGGACAAGTTGAGTATATTTTATTCGAAGCAGGCGTAGAAGTCACTGAATTTTTAGAAGATAATTTATATGCAGAAGCTTAAAACGAACATGATAAAAGCGGTGAAACATTGATTTTACGATGTTTCACCGCTTTTATTTGAAATATGAGCTGTCCTAAACTACTGGGCTGGTTTACGAACGAAGCTTACTTATCTTCACTTTCTTCATCATTAACAACCAGGATCTTTGCTTTACTCTTACGAACGACATAACTAGTCGTTGATCCAAGCAATAATCTGTCAAATGCATCTGCCCCGGATTTACCGATCACGATCAGATCAATATGGTGTTCTGAAGGAAATTCGTCAGCAATGACTTGCTTAGGGATCCCGCGCTGAACAAAAACTTCTACAGCGACACCACGATCAGCGGCTTGTTTTCTGCCCTTTTCTGCAATATCTTCAGCATTACTTTTGAGTCCAGTTAAAATCATATCTGGAGATCCTGTCGTAAAAATCATGTTGCTTTCGTTAACAACGGACAAAATAGAGATCTTTGAACCAAATTTCTCAGATAAGTTGATTGCTTCTTCCAAGGCACGTTTGGAGTTAGAACTGCCATCCATGGGAACCAAAATATTACGATACATAAAGATCATCCTTTCCAAAATAAAAGTATGAGGTAAAGCACCCAAAAATATAAAATGAAATCTGGCACTTTACTTGAACTCAAGGTCATTTATGTGACCTTTCACTCATATTGTAACGATTTTATTTAAGTTTAGATAGTAAAATACCTTATCTTTTATTAGACTGAGGGGGCACCATTAGCGGTAGGTATTCTGGCAAAAATGTGATTGTTAAGGGTAGTTCGGGTCCTTCATCACCATCGATCCGTGACACAACTTTTTTACCATCTTGCGGTGTTACGGTCAGCTTTTGCGTAGTATACGTGGTGATGTTTTTCGCTCTACGCAACTTTCCTGTCACCGCAAAATAGATATACTCTCCCACCTGTTGGAGATGGATATTGTGTAATACTAAAACGTGCATTTTTTCTTTTGCTCCAGTGTCATAAGCAAAGCCGCCAACTAAACGAGAAGTTGTGATCAAGGTGAACCATGTGCGCAGAGTTTCGACCTGATGGTCTCCAATTTGATACTTGATCAGATAAGA
This sequence comes from Ligilactobacillus acidipiscis DSM 15836, assembly GCF_001435755.1. GTDB lineage: Bacteria > Bacillota > Bacilli > Lactobacillales > Lactobacillaceae > Ligilactobacillus > Ligilactobacillus acidipiscis. Next base: position 5,691 of record NZ_AZFI01000028.1, read on the forward strand.
TTTGTTTTTACCGATCTGCTGGATGGCCTTGACTAAATAGACACCTAGACCAAATTTTTGTTTGTCTCTTTGGCGGACTTCATTAGATAGTGTTGCCAGGTTACCAAATGTCAAGGAACTGACTACTGCTTTATCCATGCCGCATTTACCTAGTCCGACCATGCGGAGTCGTGCTGGTACGATGATATTTGCAATCGCGTTTTCTGTGTCTTGCGGAATATGATATCTTTTAGCGAAATTGTTGACTGTTCCAGCAGGGATGATACCAACTGGCAAGGGATGGTTGTTTTTTACGATGACGCTGAATGCTGCATTTAACGTTCCATCTCCGCCAATCACGATCAATGAATCAAGGTCAGGTAAACTGTTTGCTAAATGTCTTTGTGACTCATCCAGTGAATCCCCTGTTATCAAGACTACTTTACTGTCTTTTTCTGCCAAACGTTTTTGACAAAGCTCAGCTTTTTTTGTTGCTTCACCAGATCCTGAATTTTTATTATAGAAAATGCCCCAAGTTTTTGTCATAAGAGTCTCCTACTTTCTCCAATGTGAGTAAGCTATGATTCAAATTATATCGATATTATTTAATTTATTTTTAAGATACGTAAAAAGCCTATTGTTTAACGCTTTAGCGGTTGTCTCGTTCAGAAAGTTATCTTTTTCTATGGTACAATAGCAATAACTGTAGTTACTAGGAAAAGCTGACAGTACGCCATCTTTTCACAGACTATTTTTCTTATATCATACTATAAGTTGGGCGACGAAGTGTGATCGTTTGATTGCTGGAAAAAATCCAGCCGCAACCGAAACAAAAACGCCTAGACGTTTAAAAGGGGATATTTAAAAAATGGCACTTACAATGTCTCAAACTATGACACTTTTGTCAGAACATGATTTATTAATTGAAAAAAAAGCTGCACAAGAACCACCTAGAAAATTTACCCACGTGACTTATGATTCACGTCAAGCAACAGCACAAACACTGTTTTTTTGCAAAGGAAATTTTGAACCGGCCTATTTAAATCAAGCTAAAGAAAAAGGGGCAACTGCCTATGTTTCGGAAAGGGAATATGTGCAGGGACAAGGATTGACAGCCATTATTGTCAGAGATGTCCAAAAAGCGATGTCCTTGTTGGGTGCTGCGTTTTACGGCTTTCCGCAAAACCAACTATTTATTACTGGTATCACCGGAACCAAGGGAAAAACAACAACGGCTTATTTTGCGCACGGCGTTCAAGATGCACATACTAATGGCCACGCTGCCTTGTTTTCGACGATCGACCGGATCACCGGCCCCAAGCCTGAACAACGTTTCAAATCAGACCTAACGACACCGGAATCATTGGATCTGTTTCATGACATGGCTGAAGCAGTCAAGAACGGGATGACTCATTTGATCATGGAGGTCTCTTCGCAGGCTTTCAAGAAAAACCGGGTCTATGGTTTGAAATATGATTTAGGGATCTTTTTGAATATTTCACCAGATCATATTGGACGAAATGAGCACCCGACTTTTGAAGACTATCTATACTGTAAAGAGCAATTATTGCGTAATTCCAAAAACGTGATCATTAATGCCGAGTCGCAACACTTTGATGAAATCAACGGTGCTGCGAAGGGGTCACTGATGGATGATCATATATACTTATACGCACGGGAAAATTCATTGATCTCATTTCAAACGCAGGTTGATTTTGAATTTAAAGAGACCAGACAAGATTTGACTGAAAGTACGGTAGAAATCTCCTCATATTCTGACAAAGGTCGAAAATTAGCTATTGATGGTGCATATGAAGTGGATATCCCTGGGGATTATAATCAAGAAAATGCCATTGCCGCCATTGTGTCCGCTGCAATGACAGGCGTGTCTGCGACTGAGATCAGACAGCATTTGCCAGAGGTCCGTGTTCCAGGTCGCATGGAGGTTTTCCAAACTAAAGACCATGGGACAGTTTATATTGATTATGCGCATAACTATGCTAGTTTAAAGTCACTGCTGAGCTTCTTACGTCAACAGATCCCAGATGAGCGGTTGATCGTTTTGACAGGAAGTACTGGCGATAAAGGTATTTCAAGACGAAGTGGTTTGGGTCAGGCAATTAGTGAAGAAGCTGACGTGGCTATATTGACTTCTGATGATCCGGCGACTGAAGATCCACTGCAGATCGCACAAGAGATCGACCAGCATATCGATCACGATCAGGTTGAAGTTCAGATCGTTTTGGATAGAAAAACGGCTGTTAAACAGGCCATTATGCTTAGTAAACCTGGTGAGATCGTAGTTTTGGCAGGAAAAGGACGCGATGCCACGCAGAAGTTGAACGGGAAAAATGTGCCGTATGAAACTGATGTCAAGATAGCGGAAGATTTGATCAAGGAGAGATAAATCATGACAAATGAAAAAGTTGAGTTTACACCAGTCTTATTAGGGAGCGACTTTAATGTCTATGGGATGGCACGGTCGTTTTATCAAAAATATCATCGTCCAGTTAAAGCATATGCAGCCGCACAATTAGCACCGACACGCTTTACGAAGATCGTTGACCTCACGATCGTTGCCGGTTTTGATAAAGATCCCGTTTGGATCGAGACCATGAAAAAGCTAAAAGACCAGTACCAAGACCATGAAGAACCGGTTATTTTGATTGGTTGTGGGGATGGTTATGCAGAGTTGATCTCACAACATAAAGATGAACTAGCGGATGTTTTTGTTTGTCCATACATTGATTACAAACTTTTGAAGACTTTAAACAATAAGGAACGTTTCTACGAGATTTGTGAAAAATATGACCTTCCTTATCCGAAGACCAAGACCATCACGAAAGCAGAATGGGAAAAAGATCCAACAAATGTGCCGCAGCCGTTTGAATATCCAGTTGCTTTAAAGGCTGCTAACAGTGTGGAGTGGCTGGATGTACATTTCGAAGGACGCAAGAAGGCGTTTCGGATCCAAAGCCGAGAAGAATTCGACCAAATCTTACGCTTGTCTTATGAGAACGGTTATCAGTCCGACTTTATTTTACAGGACTTTATTCCCGGCGATGACAGCAATATGCGTGTTTTGAATGCTTACGTTGACCAAAATCATCAGGTTAAGATGATGTGTTTAGGACATCCGCTGTTGGAAGATCCTGCTCCTGCAGCTATTGGTAATTACGTCGCAATTTTGCCGGAATACAACGAAGAGATCTATCATACGATCCAAACCTTCTTAGAAGCTGTGAAATTCACGGGTTACGCTAACTTTGATATGAAATATGATGTTCGTGACCAGAAGTTCAAGCTTTTTGAGATCAACTTACGGCAAGGCCGCAGCAGTTTCTTTGTAACTTTAAACGGTTATAATTTGGCCGACTATGTAGTGCAGGATTACGTGACTAAAAAATTAGCTGATAAACCAGTTGTCTATGGTAATGACGATACCACTAAGCACCATTTATGGTTGGGAGTACCAGTTAAAACTTTCAAAAAATATGCCCGCAACAATCCAAATAAGCAAGCTGCACTCCAGTTGATCAAAGACAAGCGTGTCGGAACTACTTATGAATATTCTGAGGATATGAATCTTAAACGTTGGGCTTTGATCAAGTGGATGAATCATAATTATGTGAAGAACTTTGATCAGTATTTCAAACAAAATAAGGGGTGATCCAGATGGAACATTTCTTTACGATCATTGGCGGGATGGGAACGTCTGCCACTGAAACATATATCCATCAACTCAATGAACGCACACCGGCTAATAGTGATCAGGATTATTTAAATTATATTTTGGTTAACCATGCAACGGTTCCGGATAGGACAGACTATATTTTGGACCACACCAAGCCAAGTCCATTGACACCGTTGTTAGAAGACTTCAAACATCAAGCGGCTTTAAAACCAGACTTTTTCACTTTGCCATGTAACACTGCTCATTATTTTTACGATGAATTAACGAAAGTCACAGATATTCCGATTTTGCATATGCCGCGAGAAGCTGTGAAGTGGATCAGTAAGAAGCTTCCCACTGCCAAACGTGTGGGGTTGATCTCCACCGAAGGTACACGTGCGGATCATATTTATGATGATGAGATCCAGTCCGCAGGTTATGAGCTTGTGCTGCCGGATGATAAGATCCAGCAACAGACCACAGAGCTCATCTATGGTAATGTTAAAGAGAAAAATCATGTTGATCGTACCTTGTATCACGAGATTTTACGACAAATGTTTGTAGAAAAGGGCTGTGATACAGTAGTTTTGGGCTGTACTGAATTGTCTCTTGCCCAAGAACGTGAGCCCTATACCATGCACCCTGTGACAGATTCTCAGTCGATCCTGGTTGACAAGACGATCGAGCTGGCACTAAAGTCACGTTCTGGTGTAAAAAAGTAAATAGTGATTTTTAGGACGGCTGTTCCTCATTTGATGATGGAGTGCAGTCGTTTTTTGATAGGATCATTGTGATTATCCAAGTAATTTTGGCAAATGTGACGCAAACTTTGACAAAGTAAGAGTTACAAGTGAGAATGTGACGCAAACTATGGTGAATTAAGTGCCACAAGTGAGAATGTGATGCAAAGTTTGGCGAAGTAAGAGTTACAAGCGGGAATGTGACGCAAAGTCTGGCGAAGTAAGCGTTACAAGTAAAAATGTGACGCAAAGTACAGCAAAGGAATAACAGCAATAATCCGTTCCTTTTCAAAATTTTCCAATGGTCAAATTATGAAAGACGTTACGGCAACAAGATATTTAAATTTCCAGATAAAAATACCGGTCCTCCAACTCTGAAGGATCGGTATTTGCTATTTATTTAAGGCCATCGCTTGATTCAACGTCCTTCCAGAAAGCTTGATAGATCGACTTTACAGATTCCATGTTGAATGTTTCGTTAGTAGAACCTGAGCCTGGATAGGCCACTGCGATCACAACTTGTGGATTGTCCGATGGCGCATAACTGGCCGCACTTAAGGTCGTAGTTGAAATGCCATTCGTGACAGTTTCAGCAGTACCAGACTTGGCGGAAACCGAAGGCTCTAAGTCTTCCAATCGTCGACCGGTACGCCATTGGTTATTACCGTGGACTACCTGCCATAATCCCTTATGAACAACATCCCATTGGGCTTTTGTTCCATTGACAACGTTCAAAACTTTAGGCTGGAACTCATAATTGACTGCTCCGAGCTTACCATTTTTACCCTTGCTTCGGATCGATTGCAACACGTGAGGCTGCATCCGATAGCCGCCGTTTGCGATCGTTGACATGTATTGCGCCACTTGGATCGTAGTATAGGCATCGTAGTTACCAAATGATAAGTTCAACGCCTTTCCGATATCAGCATAGGAAGAGCCACCCTTGAATCCAGGGGCTTCGCCAGGAATATCTACTCCTGTTTTGACACCTAAACCATACTGATTGAAGTTCCCCCGTAAGGTATCGAAGATCGAAACCGGCATATGCAAAGCTGCACCGGGTGTATAGTGGAAACCTGCTTCTTTCATCGTCAACTGCATCATATAAGAGTTAGAAGAAACTTCCAACGCATCTGCGGCTGACAAAGTCATATTGTTGTTCCCCGACTTGTTAAAGATCGAAGAGATCGTCGCTGTGCCGGCTAACTTGATCGGTTTATCAGTCAAAGTATTATTGGTAGGTGTAATGACTCCCTTGTTTAAAGCACCCATAACCTGCGCGCCCTTGACGACAGAACCCATGACCATTGTTTGATTGAGCGGCCCGAGAGAGTTGGTTGTCAGTTTGCCGGTCTTATTATCCCGGTCGACCCCCGCTAAGGCGTAAATTCCGCCGGTGTTAGGGTTCATGACTACTGCGTATCCGCCGGTCATCAATGGGTTTTGGTTAGCTGAGCCGGATTTGACGGCATTTTCAATAATATCTTGGACATCATTTTGGAACTTAGAATTAATCGTTAATTGGACATTGTCCCCGGCTTTACCACCGTATTGTTTAGTCTTCTTCAAGATCTTGCCGTTCTGTGTTTCAACGTTGATTGCTTGTTTGGTACCTTTTAAGACGTTTTCGTATTGTGATTCGATGTAACTAGAACCAACGTTATCGTCCCGTGAATACCCTTCAGCAAGCAATTCATTGACTCTTTCACTTGGCAATCCTTGTTTTTGCGAAGTAACTGTACCGGCAACATTTTTGATCGAGTTACCATTTGGATAACTTCTGGTCCAGTCGGTCGTGATCTTAATGCCCGGCAGATCAGATTGATGTTCGCCAATCCGAGCCATTTCTTGGTCAGTAACGCCAGCGGTTTTAAGATAGATCGTCGATAATGAATAAGCATTATTCATCTTATTGTAAATAACGGCGGCTTTCTTTTGTTTTTTTGACAAGTTGTCAGCTAAGTTGTGCTTTCTGACATAAGCGTCTTCCAAACGTGCCAGCTTTTTATCATCTGTGATCGAATTGACGTTGGGGATCTTCTTTTTAACGTCGTCTTCATGCTGTGCTAAATAATAATTGACACGCATCGTTTTCGTGACCGGCTCATCTTCCAAGTTAACGTATTTTACCAGGTCATTAGCCACTGAGTACATTGTTTTTGGATAGACATTGAGTGGTTTGGAATAGCTGATCGCACGAGCGGAATTATTTGCGACTAACGGTTTGCCGGCCGAATCATAGATCATACCTCGTTGAACGTTTCGGGTTTCAGTTTTTATATTGCCGCTGTTGATCTCACTTTGAAAGTGTTCGCCTTGGATGATCTGCAGTTGAACTAACCGGCCAATCAGCATGGCAAACAGCAGAAAAGCGATAAAAAACAAGACATTTAACCGAATTGGTATTCGTGATTTATTTACTTTTGGTGAATCGTCATTTGAATTTGATGGTTTAAAGAATTTCAAAATAAGTACTCCCATGTCATGTAATAATACAAAAGCAGAATAATTGCTCTTGAAACATTTATATAGCCAATGAGTCACTCACGCAATACTTTCAACTATATAATAAGAAAAAAACAACTTTTACTATAATGATACTGAACCATTATAGCATTTTACAAGTAGTCCTGTCCCTTGTAAAAGATATAAAAATAGCGTGAACTATGGGAAGTTCATGCTACGTTGACACTCTTAAAAAGAATATTTTACCAAATGATTGACTGGACCATACTTGTGGCCGACATCCAGTTGATCTGCGATCGCTGCAGTGACAAACTTTTTGGCTTGCTTAATTGCATCCGCGATACTTGTTTTCTTGGCGATCTCGGCGGCTATGCAAGCCGATAACAGGTCGCCGGTCCCATTAATGTGTGTGGTATTGATAAACGGTTCGCTTAAAGTAAAGGACGTTTTGTCTTCTAATAAAACAAGATCAGTTACTTTAGTTTGCTGTTTATCGTTGTGCTTACCCTTGACCATCACATTTTTAGCACCCATTTCTTGTAAGATCTGTGCTGCTTTTAGTGCGTCAGTTGTTGATTCGATCTGAATACCGGTTAATTTGACGGCCTCGTAATAATTTGGCGTTAACACAGTTGCTTGTGGGATCAGCTTTTCCTTGAGAGTTTCAAATGCATCTTCTTCAAGTAACATGTCCCCATGTTTGGTAATGATCACTGGATCCAACACGAGCGGTCCTAGATCATGTTTTTGATAATTTTTAGCAACAGTTTCAATAGTTCTAGTATCAGTTAGCATTCCGGTCTTGCAGGCATTGATTTGAAAATCCTCAGTCAAGACTGCAAATTGTTTATCAATGAATTCTGTTGGCATTGGTTGGCTGGCAAAGATTCCATATGAGTTGCCTGCAACGGCAGCGGTCAAGACACTCATACCATAAACGCCACATCTCTGGAAAGTGTTCATATCAGCTTGCAGTCCCGCGCTGCCATCACAATCGGATCCTGCAATCGTCAAAACTTGTGGAAATTGATTGACCATATTTAAATTCCTTCTTTTTAATTTGTCATAGTGTGCAGAAATTATCCTGACATTCTGACTATATTATAGATTATTGAATCAAGAATAGCATAATAACTTCCAAAACTAAAAGAATATTGAACAAATTTGATCAAAGAAGGTCCGAGTAAGTTTGCGCGTTTGTTAAAAACTTGATGTTTGCTTACTTTTTAATTTTTCCAAGTTAATATTTGATTTAATTATTAAGTGGATAGTATAATTACTTTGTAAATAAAAACGCTTCATAATTGCTAGAGGGGGAAATGTACATGATAGCTGTAAGATATTGTTCAAAATCTGGTAACACAAAGAAAGTTGCAAAAATGATCGCTGAAAAATTGGGCGTGGAAGCTGCTTCGATCGAAGAACCACTTCCAGATCAGGTCGATAAATTATACTTAGGCGGTGCTGTCCACGGGAAAATGTACTCTGATCTGAGAAAATATGCGGAGAAGATCGATCCAAGTCAAGTTAGTGAAGTATTTATGTTTGGTACATCTGGTGGTGCTTTTTCGATCAAAACCGAGTTCACTAAGGCACTCAGTAAAAGTGGTGTAAAAATTGGTGATGGATCATTATTCTTGCATGGTTTTGCGCCTAAGATCAAAGCTGATTTAAACGATAAACAGATCCAAGAATTAACGGACTTTGTTGAAGCAACAAAATAATAAAACAGTTAATGTTTCGGTGAAGATGTTAGTAGAAAATAAGCAACTTGGTAGAAATCAATAATACCTTGGTGCTTATTTTTTTAGCAGAAATTGCGGGCTTTTGTCAGTACAATAAAGTATTGACAGTGTTTCGTTGGGTAATTTTTAAGATTGACTTAGGTTTGTAAAAATAGTGACACTGACAAGATCCGGTGGTAATTTCAGAAGTTTGGGAAAAAGATCGTGAACCAATAGAAATATTGTGTTAGTTAAAAAGACAAAGTGTATTGATACATGGAAGAAGTTTTAGCTAAAAAGCAAAGATATTTAGTCAGTTGAATGGTTATCAGAAAACAGCTACAATTTAAAAGAGGACAATTTCGATTTATGGCTGACAGAACAGCTAAAATCGTTTGAAAAAAGGGGAAAAAACTAATGGAACATAAGTGGCAGGAAAATTTACCACAAGATCTCAAACAGAAGATCGCAGAAGTTGATGAACAGATCGCACCACGTTTACAGCAGATAGATGAACAAACTTTGTATAATCAGCAACGGGTGTTGAACTTATTTGCCGAAAACCATGTTGCTGAAGAAGACTTGGTAGGCTCAACGGGTTATGGTTATGATGATATCGGTCGTGATAAGTTAGAAAAAATTTATGCTGGTTATTTCAAGACTGAAGATGCGTTGGTTCGCCCGCAATTAACTTCAGGAACTCATGCGATCACGACGGCTTTGTTTTCCCAGCTTTATTATGGGGACACTTTATACTATATGACAGGTATGCCTTATGACACGATCCAAGAAGTGATCGGTTTGGCTGGTGATAACCCGGGTTCAATGAAAAAACGCGGGATCAATTTCAAATGTACAGACTTATTGCCTAATGGCGAAGTTGACTATGAAAAAGTTGAAAAGGATCTAACTGGTGATCCAACGATCAAGGTTGTTACGATCCAGCGTTCCTTGGGATATTCAAACCGTGACAGTTTCACCTTAGAAAAGGTCAAAAAAATGGTGGAAACTGCCAAACGTTTGGCACCGCAAGCCGTGGTCTTTATTGATAATTGTTACGGAGAATTCACGGAGACTGAGGAAGCAACTTTCTTTGGTGCCGACCTCATGGCAGGCTCTTTGTACAAGAACGCCGGTGCCGGTATCGCCAAAACGGGTGCTTATATTGTTGGCCGCGAAAAACTGATCCTAGATTGTGCTGCACAGTTGATCGTACCAGGTGTTGGTAAGTCCGAAGGTGCAACATACGGCTATTTGCGTGACTTTTACGAAGGTTTCTTTATGGCTCCGCACACAACAGGCGAGGCTTTAAAGGGCATGATCTTCACAGCAGCTTTGTTAGAAAAAATGGGTATGGATACGGCACCGAAGTGGAATGCCCCCCGGACTGACATTGTCCAGACTGTGACGTTTGGCAAACCAGAGCCAATGGTTCAGTTCTGTGCTGCTATCCAGCACTATTCGCCGATGAACGCTTTCGTTGACCCAGAGCCAAGCTATCAGGACGGCTATGAAGATAAGGTCATCATGGCTTCCGGCAGTTTCACGGAGGGTTCCACGATCGAGCTTTCTTCTGATGGACCGTTGCGTGATCCATTTACGCTCTATATTCAGGGCGGATTATCCTTCCAACATGTTAAGATTGCGATCGCTAATGCTGTTAGAGATACCTTCTATCAAGATTAATGTGACATATGAAAGAGCAGCCAATAAAATGAATACGGCTGACTTGTGTGACTATGTTTTAATACTCAGTAAGTTACTTTTAAGTAGATGAAACTTGCTGGGCATTTTTGTGCACAAAAATTGATTTGAGAGTAGTTTGCAAGAAAGAAAAAGTAATGCTGCCAAATGAAACGGAAAATAACTGCGGTAAGTGAGGGTGAATGCTCTTAGAAAAACCAGCAAATCAAGTTGCCAAGAGAATTTAAACAAAGTAGTACCGAAAAAAAGATGCAAGCTGCAAACACCAATGCAGGGATAAGTTATGTACATTATTTCTCGCAAATGGGCAGGTTTTAAAAAAATATTTTATTAGGTCCTTGACAAGTTCCAACTTTTATATTAAGATACTAACAATTTAATGAATGTTTGCTAAGAAAAGATGAGTAACTGATGAGAATCTTTACAGAGAGTCGCGGTAGCTGTGAAGCGACAAGAGGATCGTGGTGAAGATGGTCTTGGAATGCAAACGAACGATGAGCTTATTGGCAAGTCGTTCGCGGGTCCGCCTGTTAGCGCGGTAGGGTATAGCAATTTTTGTGTACCTGATAAGGACATTATTTGTGAGAATAATGTTGCAAGTGGGTGGTACCGCGTGAAGTTTAAACTGTAAATGACACGCCCCTAGAAGATAGCGCAAGTTATTTTCTGGGGGCGTTTTTTGTGTCTGTACATTTGGAAAGGGAGAGATTTAGATGACGAAGCAAACAGCAACAAAGTTACATTATGATATTGTCGGAAGTTTTTTACGTCCAAGCGAATTAAAACGATCACGTGAAGATTTTGCTGCAGGTAAGATCGATCACAGCGAATTAACAGCAGTGGAAGATGATGCGATCCGGGATTTAGTCGCTAAGGAGATCGATGCAGGGTTAAAAATCGTGACTGACGGAGAATTTCGGCGCAGTTATTGGCATTTGGATACTTTCTGGGGCTTTGCCGGTATCAAACACACCCAACCAGAGCACGGTTATTTCTTCCACGATGAAGAAACGCGCGCTGATTCGGCTCAAGTTATCGGGAAAATCTCCTTTGATCCTGAACATCATGACTTGAAAGCTTTCCAGTTTTTGCATGATTTAGTTGCAGACCACGACGGGATTACGGCACGTCAAAGTATCCCAGCACCAGCTCAGTTTTATTCAGAATTATTACGTGGGGAAGAAAATGTTGCCGCAGTTAATAAATTCTACCCTGATCAAGATGAACTGATCTCAGATATTGGTCAAGCTTATCATGATTTGATCTTGGCACTATATGACGAAGGCTGTCGTGATGTAAAAATTGATGACTGTACCTGGGGCATGGTCGTGGATCACGACTTTTGGGAGCATCAGACGAATGGAGAATATGATCTAAATGAGCTGCAGGATATATATTTGAAATTAAATAATACTGCCTTAAGAGACTTGCCCGAAGATTTACGAGTCAGCACTCACGTTTGTCGCGGAAATTATCATTCGACTTGGGCAGCAAAGGGCGGCTATGTTCCAGTTGCCAGTCATTTGCTAGCGCAAGAAAAAGTAGATGCTTTCTACTTGGAATTTGATGACGATCGTTCAGGTGATTTTGCACCGTTAGCTGAGGTTCCGGATGGTAAACAGGTGGTCCTTGGTCTGGTTACCAGCAAGAAACCAGAATTGGAATCCAAGCAAACGTTGGCCGAACGGATCAAGGAAGCAGCAGAATTTGTACTGCTGGAAAATTTATCACTCAGTACGCAATGTGGTTTTGCTTCCACTGAGGAAGGAAATAAGTTAACGGAACAACAAGAATGGGCTAAGATTCGGTTAGTTATTGAAACTGCCCAAGAAGTTTGGGGAGAATAAATATATCGTGACTTGTAGAGAAGTTGCAAAATAAGGTGGCCGTGGAATTGAGCTACGGGCCTCTTTTTGTGTAAAGTAAGACTGAGTTAGTTAGTATATTTTTGTAGCTTGACCTAATGCGAAGCAAAGTTGGTGAAAGTAAGCGTTACAAGTGGAAATGCGACGCAAACTATGGCGAAGTAAGTGTTACAAG
>NZ_AZFI01000280.1 GCF_001435755.1 Ligilactobacillus acidipiscis DSM 15836
TTTTTCTAAATTGGTACACCTGCCCGCGATTTTACGCCGCGCTAATATCACAAAAACCCGTGGCGTGCGGGTCACCGTGCTCTTTGAATGGCTACTCACAACGATTTTCAATCGTTATTCAATCTATCGATCCGAAGAATCTGCGGGTTTCTCCAAGCGGACAGCTCGCAACTGTCTAAACAATGTGCACACCAACTGGCAACGACTTGTTCTACTCGTTGGTATCCAATTGATTGAATACATTCAGAATTTTACTGATGCGCGTCGGCGCCAAGCGCTAATCATTGATGATTCACTGTTTAAGCGTGAATTTTCAAAGAAGACGGAGCTATTAGCCCGCGTATTCGATCACGATCAGAAGCGCTATTTCAGGGGATTTCGCACCCTAACTTTGGGCTGGAGCGATGGCAATACGTTCTTACCACTACAATTTGCGTTAATGTCAACTCGCAATATCAAAAATCAGTTAGGTCGTTTCAAATCTGTCGACTGCCGTTCCTTATCGGCTCGGCGTCGTGCTCAAGCAACTCGCAAAATGAGCGATGTCGCCCTGGAGTTAGTCGATGAAGCAATTGCGTCAGGTATTAAGGCCAAATACGTTCTTTTTGATAGCTGGTATTCTTCACCTCGCATGTTTTCAGAGTTATTAAAACGGCATCGTGACGGGATTGGCATGTTGAAAAAGACTAAGAAAGTGTACTTCCGTTATCGTGGTCGCGAAATGGACGTCAAGCGGCTATATAGTATTCTGCGGCGGAGTAAATGGTCGACCAAAACGACTTACCTTTACAGTCCAATTGTAACTTTTGAAGTCGATGGGCAAACCATGCCAATGAAGCTCGTATACGTAACTAAGCGTGGTCAATCAGACCAATACCTAGTCTTAGCGACGACCAAGTTAAGCTTAAAACCTGATGAAATTATTCAAATGTATGGTCGGCGTTGGCAGATTGAATGCTTTTTCAAGGTCGCAAAACAATATCTTCAATTCGATCAAACACAAATCCAAAGCTACGATGGGTTGTGTGGCCATTTGGCAATGGTTCTGATGGGATATGACATCTTAGCGCTGGCGGCGCGTGAAAACAAAGACGAACGTACACTGGGCGATCTGTTTTATGACTATGGCCGACCAATGCCGGACATCGATGTAGCTAAAGCTTTGAACTGGTTATTAGAAACTATTACTGGTCTAGGTAAAAAATTCGCCATGGAAGCAGCCGTTTTAGACGCAATTTTTGATGAATTTATAAAAGCCTTACCAAGTAGTCTGGTAAAACTACTCGATAAGGCCTAAAAAGTAAAAACGACTAATTTATGTAACCGTAACTCAATGATACCAATGAGTACGGTCTGTTTTGGTACTTTCAACCTTTAG
>NZ_AZFI01000281.1 GCF_001435755.1 Ligilactobacillus acidipiscis DSM 15836
AAGTCTCACAAGTGGGAATGTGACGCAAACTCCGGCAAAGTAAGTCTTACAAGCGGAAATGTGACACAAACTCCGGCGAAGTAAGTCTCTCATTTTGCTCCAAAGTCTTTCTAGTTGATTTGAAAAGGCGAGCAACAAAGGATTACTGCTGTTAGATCACTAAGCAAAGTCGTCATGATCGTTATCCGCAGGGAAACGGCGGCAAAATATAAACTTATTACCTTTCTGAAGCCAAGTAGGCTATAATATTAAGAGTAAATAAAGCAAGATGGAGTGTAGAATGACAAATCAGAAAAAAAGTATCGATGAGAAAGTCAATCACTGGCTGACCGACCCAAAAACTTTTTTCTTTCTTGGGTTGGTAGTGATCGTGATCATTGTCGGAGCAACCCTGTTTTCAGGTAACTCAGACAAACGTTATTTGGATAAGCAAGGATGGAATTTGGAAATCAACGAAGGTACAGAGAAATTGAAAGTAAACGTTTATTTTGATGGGGATAAGGCGTACGGATTTGTACCTCAGCAAACGAAGTTATCCAAAAAACATGCTTCTAAGGTTGAATATAATAAGAAACGTCACCAAGTTAGCGTGTATGGGTCTAAGTCGCAGATGACTTTTTTGATCGGCAAAAAGAAAAATGATCAAGTTGAAGGTTCAGTCACTTTTGGTCATAGCAGCGAGCAGTATTCTTATGTGATGACTAAAGACGACACGATCCACCTTAAATAATAGCGAGACACTTAGTAGTTAATTTCACTTTAGCGGTGAAATCGACTGTTAGGTGTCTTTTTTGCTTGCGGTTGGTTATTTTGGCAAAGCGATATTTGCTGGCAAACAAGAAGATCGCTATATGTAAAGGCTTAAAAGGGGCTGCATTTGTAATTCCTAACATTTTAAATAATAGCGTGTTAGAATTAAAAAAACGGTACCGATTTCATAATGGAATGAGGAGGAGTTAAATGAAAAAAGCGACTTTTATTGCACAAGTCCAAAATGGCTTGATCGTTTCTTGTCAGGCTTTGCCGGGTGAGCCGTTATACTCAGAAACCGGCGGGGTAATGCCCATGCTGGCACGAGCGGCTCAAGAAGCTGGAGCTGTTGGGATCCGTGCAAATTCGGTCCGTGATATCAAAGAGATCAAAGCAGCGGTCACTTTACCAGTGATCGGTATCATTAAACGGGATTATCCTCCAGAAAAGCCCTACATTACTCCCACAATGAAAGAAGTGGACGAATTGATGGCCGTTAAACCAGAGGTGATCGCATTAGACTGTACATTACGTCCGCGACATGACGGCTTAACCATCACCGAATTTATCCAACAGGTCAAAAGCAAATATCCTAATCAATTATTGATGGCGGATATTTC
>NZ_AZFI01000282.1 GCF_001435755.1 Ligilactobacillus acidipiscis DSM 15836
AAAGTAAACCATGAAAGAGAGAGTTATTTCCTAATGAATATTTTACAACAAATGTTAGACAAATTGTGGCTGGATCTTACCCAAAATGGAGAAAAGGTCCTGCACCAAGAACTTGGCTTTGATGACTAGCTTGAACTTACCATGTCTACAGGACGCAGCTTGTGCTTAAACTTGATCAAATTTTTCTTGGAAGAAGCTGATCGGCAATTCAAAGCGTTCGCGATCCGTCAGCATAAATATACGGTCAAAGCGATCCGTGAAACTACCAAGACGACTTTATACGGTGAGTTCACCCTCAAACGGACCTACTATCAAAGCAAAGACAGCCAGAACTATTTCTTCTGGTTAGATCAGGTGATCGGCTGGCAAAAATATAGCCGGATGACTCTCGGAGTCAAAGCACGGATCTTAGAAAATGTAGCCACACACACTTATCAAGAAGCACTCGAGATGATCCCGCAGGTCGGGTCCATTCCAAAACCGCAGTTATGCAGATCGTGCATCAAGAAGGAACACGGCTGCCCAACGAGCCTGTCTTGAAGCAAAAACATAAAAAAAGACCGATCAAGACCCTGTTCCTTGAAGCTGACGAAGACCATGTCGCTTATCAGGATAGTACGAATCGTTTTATGAAATTAGTTTATGTTCATGAAGGTTATGACTTGACCCAGCCACGACATCAACTGATCAATCCGCACTACTTCACCGGCAACTATCCCGGTACAGATAATGAGGAATTATGGACAGAAGTCCTGGATTATATCGATGCCAACTATCAGCCGGAGCAGGTCTATTTGAGTGGTGACGGTGCCAAATGGATCAAAAACGGCGCTGCTTTTATCCCCCACTGCACCTTTATCCTAGATCGTTTTCACCTGCGTAAGTATTGTAAAAGAGCGGCCGTCGGGATCGCGGGCTTGGACCGGACTTTGTATCAGTGGGTTCTGCCCGGACAAATGAAGTTCATCCGGGATTATTTTACAGTCCGTTTCAATGATCTCACGGTAACTGCCAGTCAACTTCAAAGTTTGAAACAGGCAGAGAAATACTTGACTAACAATGTCAGCGCCATCAAAGATAACGGTTTGACTGCCTATCATGGGTGTTCAGCTGAAGGTCACATTAGTCATTACCTGTCCCGCCGTTTGAGCTCGCGTCCGCTGGGTTGGAGTTCAGCCGGTGCGCAAGGCGTGGCCCGGACAAGAATCTTTCAGCTTAATGGCGGTAACATCACCCGCTTTTTACAAGCGGAGCAACGGCAAGCAAGCAAACAAGCAAAAGTGACCAAGTTAGATCGGCGTTTGCATTTCAAATAAAACATTAAAAATAAGTATTATGAACA
>NZ_AZFI01000283.1 GCF_001435755.1 Ligilactobacillus acidipiscis DSM 15836
TTTTGTATTATTACAAACTAGCACCACGCGTATTTTCTATTTTGGAAATTATCTCCTGATGTTGCTGATAAGTTTGTGAAAAGTATACTTTGCCGGTCTTTGTATCCGCAAAGAAATACAAATAGTCCTTATCTTTATCTTTAGGAGATAAAACTGCTTTAACAGAAGCTATGCTTGGGTTATTAAATGGGCCAGGGCCAACTCCATCATTCTTGTATAAATTATACGGAGAATCCACTTTTAAATCTTTGTATGTCACAGTTTCCTTGTGTTTGTTCAATGCATAAAGAACAGAAATATCTGTTTGGAGTTTCATATCTTCATCTAAACGATTTTCAAATACTCCGGCGATCTTAGCACGATCTTGATCACTATCGCCTTCACGCTCAACTAAAGAGGCTAGTGTCATAACTTTTTGGACACTTTGTTTTTGATTTTTAATTTCCGAATAATATGGTTTCATTTCTTGATCGGTCTTTGCAACCATTTGCTCAACCAACTGTTTTAATGTGGTCTTTTTAGTAACAGTGTATGTCGCTGGATATAAATACCCCTCCAAATGATAGCGAACTTTCTTGGCATTTGCGGCTGATGAAAGCAAGTCCGGATACTTCTTTTGCAACTTGCTAGTAAACTGCTTATCGTTTAACAGCGCCAAGAAATCCTTTTGAGAAAAACGTGTGCTCTGTTGAACAGATTTGGCAATCGTTTCAGCTGTCACACCTTCCCTGATCAAAACGCGGCCAGAATTCAATGGTTCACTGGCTCCGCCTTTTTGCAAGTCATGTGCGATCTGATTAAGGGTCATTGATGGTTTTAGTTCGTAATAACCTGCTTTGAAATTTGCTATTTTCTTGGATTTGACATAATAATCAAACACAAAGCCGCTTTTAACGATCTTTTTTTCTTCTAAGATCGACCCGATTTGTTTACTCGTGCTTCCAACTGGTACTTTTACTTCGACCCTTTTATTAGATTCTGGCGCTAATGGTTTTAGGCCTGATTTAAAGTAGCTATAACCAGTTACTACCACAACTACTAACAACACAACTATGATCGATACTACTGTCCAAATAACACGAGATGCTACCGTATTTTTTTTGCCTTTTGAATCCAACATCTAACCTCCTAGAAAAACTCTCCAAATTAGTATACCAAACGACACACCGAATGTATATAGCCCTTGATTTAACAAGGTTTTGTTTTTATTGCTTTTTATCTGAAAAAACAACTAAGTTTTTCTTTTTTACCGCAAAAAACCACGGCTGTTTTAAGTAAAATGATATTGAGGTATCGTAATATATCCGGTTCTATAATATTTGGTACTGATAGAA
>NZ_AZFI01000284.1 GCF_001435755.1 Ligilactobacillus acidipiscis DSM 15836
TTTCATTTACACAAGATTCTTGACGCTACCGAATAAATCTTTGAACAAAAAATAAAGAGCTACCCTTAGAAATTTTGGTAGCTCTTGTATTCGCTATTTTAATATTTAGGTGATAATAGTGAAAAATAGATCAAGAAAGGAATTTTAATTATAACACGGCATTTATGCCGAGAAAATTTATTGATGTTGAGAAGAACCCTTAACTAAACTTGGAGACGAATGTCGGTATAGCGTGAGTTATTAAACCGACCATTCGACAAGTTTCGGGATTGTTAAGGGTTCCGAGGCTCAACGTCAATAAAGCAATTGGAATAAAATTAATAGCCTGCTGTTGCCACACCTAGTAGGGACCCTAAAATTGCACATGCAATTGCTGCTATCATCATTATAGTTCCGTGTTGTACTTGGTTTTTACTTCTTAGTAAATATCCAAAGATTACTCCACCGGCACCAAATAAAATTGGTATGAAAACTAGTGATAGAGCTGTGCAAATCCATCCTAAAATTATGAAAAGTTGCGTATTATCTTTCTTTGGTTCTGGCATGATTGTTCTCCTATCTTTTGCTATTAATTTGATTGTTTTTGCCCCTTAATTGGTAGCTTGCCATTAAGAGACTGTTAAATCAAGCTTTCTGAGGGTCCATTACTACATTATGGACCCTGAATTTTATTTTTAATTTCCAAGCCAGGTGTTAGTTGCATTAAAAGAATTGAGCCCACCTAAAGCACCACTAGACTGGGCTAATTTATTAATCTTTTCCAGCAAACCTTTTTCTTCCGGAGTTAAACTAATTTTGTTAACAAAACATATAGTATTAGCATTTTGATAAACCGTTCTTGCTTCAGTGATAGCATTTTGCTGATTAGACTGTAGTTTATGTGAGGCTTTTTTTAATAGGTCAACTAAGTATTGATTATTTGTTCTATTAGCCTGTGCAGTAGTAATCTCAGTCAATTTTGTTAGTAACGTTGTAAGCTGTTTCTTTTTTTCTTTTTCCGACATAGAAATCGTCCTTTCTACTACCAGAATAACAGAAATCTGCTACTTCATATAAGTTATTAGGACTGGAAATAATGTAGACAGAAGTTTTATAGCTTAATCATGGATCCCATTTTTTAAATAGAATGACAATATCAATTAGGAGGGAAAAAGTAAAAATAAGCAAATAAAGAAAAAATTTTTGACAATCAAAACAAATGTATCTCCCAAAAGAGGGACTATTTCTCACAAATGGTCCCTCGTTTTATTTGTCAA
>NZ_AZFI01000285.1 GCF_001435755.1 Ligilactobacillus acidipiscis DSM 15836
GATGCTCTACCAGGAGGCCGAATGTCATTCGTAGTCACTTTCAGACTTGGGGATCAATCCAAGTCGACTAGAAGGTGAATCTCAATGACCATTTCCCTCAACATTATTATAACATAGCTTTTTACTATGCTAGAAACTGCTAGAAATTTGCCAAAAAGTCTGCGAAATGAAAAAAGCTAAGCTACGTTACAGTACAATCATAAATATGTGACGCTTAAGAAGGGGCCATTTATCTGGGAACTTTGCAGCAAGACCACCATGTGGTGTATGATATACTATCATATACCGCGGTATTTATCCCCAAAATGAACTAATCACAAATTGTAAGGAGTCAACATTTGAAAAATAACATTTACCATTATATAAAATTCCTACTAGCTTTTTTTACCTTAATGATTATACTTACTGCCTGTGGGGACCCTCCAACATATAAAGAAAATCAAAAACTGGGCAAACAGGTGAATTATACTATCACAGGTATTGAAGCAGGCGCTGGTTCAATGGAAAAAACTGAGGACGCTTTAAATAAATATGGATTAAAAAAGGCCAATTGGCAAATTATGCCAACTTCAACAGCAGCTATGACTAGTACTTTAGATAAAGCAGTCAAACACAAGCAACCAATCGTAGTTCTTAGTTGGCAGCCCCATTGGATGGTTGCAAAATATTCCTTGAAATTTTTAAAGGACCCAAAACATGTTTATGGCCATGGTGAATCAATGCGCACCATAGCAAGACTCGGCTTTAGGAAAGAAAATCCTGGGGCTGCAAAACTATTAAAACAGTTTAATTGGAAGTTAGACATGGCTGTCCCACTAATGTTAAAAATTAATGACGGTATGGATACTCAAAAAGCAATAAATGAATTTATTGAAACCCATCCTAAACAGGTAAAAAAATGGACCAAAGGCGTCCCAGCAGGTAAAGGTAAGAAAGTTAATTTAGTTTACACACCGTATGATTATGAAATAGCAGCAACGAGGTTAGTAAAAACTCTTTTAAAACAAAAAGGTTACAATGTAACTATGAGACAGTTAGATATAGGTGTCATGTGGAGCTCTATTGCACATGGTAGTTCGGATGCAACCGTAACAGTAGAATTACCAGTCACTAATCAATTATATGCTAAAAAATATCAAGGCAAATATGATGAACTTGCTAAAAATATGCAACACGCTAAGACAGGTTTAGCGGTGCCTAAATATATGAAAGATATAAATACGATAGATGATTTAAAAAACAAATAA
>NZ_AZFI01000286.1 GCF_001435755.1 Ligilactobacillus acidipiscis DSM 15836
GATCCGCAACTCCGACTGCTTTTTCGAAGAAAACGGTCCGCAACTTTTTAAATGACCGCCATATCAACTGGCAGCGGCTGGTCAGCTTGGCCGGACGGAACCAGATCGCGGAACTCAGTCCTTTTATCGACTTACGCCGAAAAGCGGCCTTGATCATTGATGACACTTTATTCAAACGAGCTCATTCAAAAAAGACTGAACTATTGGCGAATGTTTATGATCATGCTGCACCGCAAGGACAGCCGCGCTATGTCAAGGGTTTTCGCGGCTTGACGATCGGTTGGAGTGACGGCAATACTTTCCTGCCCCTGAATTTTGCTTTGATGTCATCAGACAAAGCTAAGAATCGGATCGGCCGTGAACCACAAACAACTGATCAGCGGACCTTAGCGGCCCAACGTTATGCTCAGGCTAAACGGCACATGAATGAAGTCGCCGTTGAATTAGTAGCTCAAGTTCTAAAAACCGGGGTCAAGGCCAGCTATGTCCTCTTTGACAGTTGGTACGCCTATCCCAAAGCTTTCAAGCAATTTCAAGAATTAGGTCTCGCTGCTGTTGGTCGGTTAAAAAACACTTCAAAAACTTATTTTAAATATCGCGGGCGCCGTTACAGTGTTCCAATGCTGTTTCAACGCTTTAAAGGTTCAAAATATCGGATCCATGATAACTATCTCTACAGTACGGTCGTTGAGACCGATAACGAGGACCACCTGCGCTTAAAAATAGTCTTTATCCAAAATCGCACGGACAAGTGACACTACATTGCTTTGGCAACTTCTAAACTTAGTCTGACACCGGAAGCGGTCATTCAATTATATGCCCGGAGATGGCAGATCGAGTGTGGTTTCAAGACTTTAAAACAATACCTGCAGTATGACCAGACCCAAACGCAAAGTTATGATGGCTTGTGCGGCCATGTGGCGCTGACATTTTTAGCTTACGATCTGTTGGCTATGATCCAGCGACAGGAGAACGATCCGAAAACCTTAGGCGGCATTTTCTATGCGGCCAATCAGTTTCTCGCGGACATCCCACTTTTACAAGCTGTAAAACAGTTGCTTTTTGCTTTAGCAGAACATTGTGAAAAAACCGCTGATTTTTTTATCACGGGATTATGCAGTCGATTTATCAATTCTTTACCCAATGATCTGCAAGAAATCTTTCACAGCAACGAACTGGTCAGTTGACTAATTAAAGACATTTATAGCTTGAGCTGACAGGCAAAGGCACTAAAAAT
>NZ_AZFI01000287.1 GCF_001435755.1 Ligilactobacillus acidipiscis DSM 15836
TTAGTGTTGCACTTAACTTGACAATTGAGGACGTTAATTCATTTTTTTCTACTAAAAATTGGATTAAGATGATTTAATGATATTCTTAGTTAAAAAGCGCTTACAAGCTTGATCGATTTCCAAGTAGTATGGCTTAGTGTTCGAAAAGACTTTTTGATTAAAAATTACCATTAAATAATGTTTCATTATTCAACACATTAATTTAACGAATTTCAGCCAACAATTTTCAAAAAAGTTCAGTTACCCTCAACCTCATAAACTTTGTTATTCTATCTATCATCTAAATTTCCAATACCTAAGCCTGTAAAATACTCCAATTATTATAAAACTTGCTTACATCTATTTCTTTATTGTCTTTATAGTCGACCAATGATCCTTCTTTAGTACGGCCAAAATATAAGGCTGATACTCTTCTGTTTTGTTTGTATCTACTAATGTAAGATAAGAGTTGTTCACCACAAAATATGAAAACTTCAGGCAACTTTGCTTTAACACAAAATATATATGCATCATAATCGTTCTTTTCACTTTCATTAACAGTAAAAACACCAGAAAAGATAAATCTTTTGTCATGTGCATTTTGATCACTTTTTAGTAAAACTCTTCTACCATTAACAATTATTTCTTGCGATCTTCCATCTTCGCCACTATAAATTCGATCGATAATTCCGCTGATATTTTGCATTTTTCCTTTTGAAAACATTATGTTCCTTTCTTAACTAACGTGACTCAAAACTTTTAAATTTTGCCAATTCCATTTTGTTTTTTAAAATTTGCTGTTGGCATTTTACCGCTTCAGATGCTTGACCTTTGTTAATAAATTCTTTAACTTTAGGTTCTAATTCCGATATTTCCGCTAATAATTGTTCTTTTTCTTCCATATTTTCCTCCTAAGTTACCCTGGACCTTACAAAAAAGATACTCTGTAAAAATAAAAAGATAATTTTATCTACTGATTGCTTAAATCAAAATTATAAATGTGAGCCAAACCATCTTTTTCCAAACTAGCATAAAATTTATTAGATAAAAAATTGCACACAACTATTGGATCGGCTAATATTAATACTGATTAGTACTTTGTATTG
Organism: Ligilactobacillus acidipiscis DSM 15836; assembly: GCF_001435755.1. Taxonomy (GTDB): domain Bacteria; phylum Bacillota; class Bacilli; order Lactobacillales; family Lactobacillaceae; genus Ligilactobacillus; species Ligilactobacillus acidipiscis. Next base: position 1,086 of record NZ_AZFI01000287.1, read on the forward strand.
CAAGACTACAAAATATATTTTTAAAAATTTTGTCAATTATTTTTCTTATTAAAAGCTTTTTAAGTCCACCATCCTATACGCGTGGTGCTAGTTCGT
>NZ_AZFI01000288.1 GCF_001435755.1 Ligilactobacillus acidipiscis DSM 15836
TTAAAAAAACGTTGGGGTATGAATTCTCGGCAAAGTGTTCACCAAGCTGCTAGCAGAGCAGATTTTCCCCAACCTGTTTGCACTTTTAATCATGGGAAAACGCCGCTTTATTTAGCCACTGAAATTCAAATTTTCGAGGTCAATCATCCTTGGTATCTCACTGCTGGTGACCGGTTGGCATATAGTCACTGGATCCTAAGAAATGTACTTAATCCTGATAGCTAAATGAACCTGGTTTTTAATTTGTTGGCGACAGCCTTCTAAGACAAAAAACGGCTATTTATGATCGTTTTTATTTGCCCTTGACAGTAGTCAAGGGAGTAAGTGCGCATTGAACTCATTTTATTCGTTCACTGATTTCGTTCTAGGAGACTTTTATTTTTTAAAGCAACTAGTTTGGCAAACTAAATTACGGTAAAAAACGTGGTGGTTATTTTATGCTGTTTAATTGTTGACTTTCACCACCACCAGGTAAAAATTGTCCTTTGCTGGCTATTAATTTTGCAGTTACAGTGGTTGGGGCCAGATCAAAAAAATGCTGCAACCAATTTTTCCAGTAATTTTTTTGATCTGAGATCCCTGACAGTTAGTTTTTGCTAAGGTCTGATAAGGTCTTTTTCTGTGGGTAGTAAGATATTTTAAAGGACTGTAACCTAAATTTAGCCTTAAAATCGTTTTTTAAGCGTTTTAATTTGCAGAATGGATAATTTATCGCAGTTTAATTTTAAAACGCTCCTAGGGGCCTTATTTGCCCTTAAAATCGATTTATGGCTGTAAAATGAACTTGGTTTTTACGGTCTTGCTCCTGCTTTGGGGTTTGAACTTGTTTTATGGTTTTGAATCGGGGGGTTTGAAGTTGAACTATTGCCGAATTTATTTTCTTTTTTGCTGTTGGTTAGGGTAAGCAGTGGTTATTTTAGTTGGGCTAGGCAGATCTAATTCGTTAGTCCTTTTGGTGCTGTTTACACCTGTTAGAGGTCGGAGCTTGCAACTCCCCCCATTCTACGTTGTGCCACGGAGGGAGTTGCAAGCTCCGACCGGCTATAAATGGTTACATAACAAGTTTCCTATTCTTAAAAACGTAGAAGAGATTCTACACTTATTCTATAGTGAGCTAGTTTTTTAATGGGGTATGAGACTATTTATTCTTAGTAGCATTGTCAGGTGGCTAGAAGTT
>NZ_AZFI01000289.1 GCF_001435755.1 Ligilactobacillus acidipiscis DSM 15836
CAACGAAAAGTATGAATAATTCAGGAGAAATGCTTTTTCAAAAAGTTTTCTGAGAAATTTTCAAGCACTCTTAATAACTTACACTTAAAAAGAGCTTTGTGCAATAAAAGTTTTTTCAGAAATTACGACAAGAAAGCGCTGCGTAGAAATTGAACCACAATTTAATTAAAGTTAAGCAAATTGCTAAAGCTATGCAGTTACGTGCAGGTTGTAATTCTTGCAGCTGCTTATTTTTTAACGTAAAATTAAAATAATAGTTACAGGGAGGCTAGTTAATGGAAAGTGTTTTGATTGATTTTCTTAATGAGTATTATAAAGCAAACCTAAAAAAGATTCACGATGTTGCTGGAAATCAACATTTAGCAGGTTATAGTCAGTATTACAAAACGGATCTGTTTGTAAAAATTTTTAAGCAGCAAGAGATGTTTTACGCAGAACAGCATGTTGACCAAGTTTATTGTCCAGATATTTTTATTGGTACTGTGATTTTTGGTGAAAATTATGTAGTTGTTTTGAAAGATAGACAACTAAAAGAAGTTGAGCAAAAGGACCTAAATGAAGAGCAAGCGTATATCTATGGTCGACTTTTGGCAGAATTTCATCGGAATTTAACAGGAAAGGTCAGTGTACCACAGACAAATGAATCTTTGTCGCAACAGATCAAATTTAAATTTGATTCGTTAAAGGATGAAAAGCATCAACAAAAGGCTAAAAGAGTACTAAAAGTAATTGAAAAAGATTTGCCGGCTGCTGATCAGGAATTTGCAAAACTTAAGAAAGTTGTTTTGCATGGGGATTTTAGTATCCGTAATATAATGATTTACCAAGGAAACTATGTTTTGATCGACTTTGAAAGAACTCATATTGGGTGTCAATATGAAGACTTTATCAAATTCTTCTTTTATGAAGTTAAAGATAAGAAGATGCGTCAAAGTTTTATTGCCGGTTATCAGTCATTACTAGAGTTTGAGATCCCGCAGAAATCTTGTCAGCAAGCTTTACTCTTTTATACAGCTTTGGACATTTATAGTTTCCATGAGTCACATGAGCAAGAAAAGTTTGGTGATATGGCTGACCAAATGTTGGCGACTGTCAGTGATGGAGTTCCTGTGCTTGAAATTTAATAAGTTTTTTGCATAAACTTGTAACTAAAGGTTGAAAGTTAATTTTTAGTGC
>NZ_AZFI01000029.1 GCF_001435755.1 Ligilactobacillus acidipiscis DSM 15836
TGCTTGGAGAACTTATGGTGAATAATTCAGGTTAAAGATTATGCGATAATAACCGTGCGGACTTTTGACTAAAATATCCCCACTATCCGTTTGTGTACTATTCACACTCAACTTCTGCGGTTTAATTTTTAATCTTCTGGCGACATCTTTAACTAAAGAAACCTCTTGTCCGCTCTTTTGTGTACTAGTTTTTAAGTTAGTGTAATCATTAAACTGGATCGCCGCCGTCAAAATCAGCATGGTGCCCACGATAACTGCTAAATCTTTATATTTTACATCACCTTTATCCCAAAAATACCGAATCAGCAGTGCAATAAAGGTCACTGCTAACACTGTGATCACAATGATCCTCGTATATGGGAATTTAGTTTGGTTATCAAGTAAATATTGATATGTATAAAACTGCATTTGTGGTCCTCCTCGTATTATTAAAATTAAACATTGGATTTTAAACCAAGTTTTAGTGACTATTACGACTTTCTTTGTTGGACACTACATGATAACCTTTAATTGTCATTGGCTTTGGTCAACTGGTATAGGCTTGGTCCTCCTGTAGTGCAACTATATTTAAAGACTGCCGCCCAGATAATCATCTTATGCTGTATCGATCAACTCAAAAAAACGCTCGCAGAAGTCTTAAAGGTGGTTTCTAAAGGTCAGATCTCCAATCGATCCCGGCAATCGGGCCCGTTTATTCGGCAGTTATTCTAGCTGAGATCGATCAGATTGAGCGTTTTACTATTGAAACTAAACTAGCTAAATATGTAGGCTTAGCCTGGAAAAGAAACCAATCAGGCAACTTCGAAGGACAAAAAACACCCATGCTGCATACTGGAGATACTTACCTACGGTATTATTTAATTGAAGCTGCCAATTTAATGATCCGTGATGACCCAGTCTTTAAGAAGCATTTTGCTAAAAGATGTCCGAAATCAAAAATGCACTGCGTAAACGAGCCTTGCCTTTAACCGCAAGAAAACTGATCAGGGTGATCTACTATCTACTAAGCAGGCACCAAATCTATCAACCAGAAGAAGTGGTCTAGTTCAAAAAGAACTGTTTCAAGTTGTTGTAAGCACTGCGCCTGGCCTCAAGTTTTAAAATTTTAGCACTTTGAGGCTTATTAAAGTTTGCCAAAAATCTAGTCTTCCCTAGAAAACTGTCAGAAATTATTTATCACCTTCACTTGACTTAAAACCACGTGTCTCTTGTCCCTTCATCAAACAACCATCTCTTACCAAATATTAAGGGTTCCGTCAGTTAGCTGTTCAGTCAAAAACGATCCTAAAGTACTATACTTGTATGCTATATAACTATAATACTCGAAATAAGTACATGCAAAAAAGAAAACGGCACTGGCTGCTTTAACTAGTGAAGTGCCCCATATGATAGAGTCACTTTATTAGCTGACATTTCATTTAGCGCTGCTTGTAATAAAGTACTAGCTCCACATTGTCCAGCACTTTCTGGAGCTGTTGCCACATCCCCTACCCACTCATCAAATATTTAGTTCCATGAAAGTCAACTTTAAATGGCAGGCTATATAAGCCGTTAGTCAATTTTTCACCTTGTTTTATTCCATATATCAAACCATGTTGATAACGCTCAAAAAAATATTTGCGCCAGCTAGGTTCATCTAGCGCATTGAAAGCATAGAAATATAGTTGATAAAATTTTTCGAAATCTTCTGCGCTGTTCAAACGAAATTGTGGCAAATTTAAAACCTCCTAATAACGAAAATTATTCATTTGTGTCATTGGCTTCTTTAACAAGCATCTGCTTTTCAGCAACTTTAAAGAATGGAAAATACATTGCGCCAGCCAGGAGCAATTCGACTGCTGACCAAACTGCCGCTCTCCAATCCCAGCCCGTTGCCATTAGCGGCCCATTGATCGGCGGCATTGTCCATGGGACCATTGCTGAGGGAGCAGCAATCCATCCAATGCTTATTAAAATAGAGTTGCCAAGACTAACGGAACGAAGATAAATGGGATCATCGTGATCGAATTCATAACAATTGGAAAACCGATGTTGTGACATATGGGAGTGGTTGGTGATTAGCATAAGCGGTCCCATTTGCGGCTAAAAATTGCAAGAAGATCGGATCTGCGATTCCTTCCAAAGTTATATCGCTGTGAACACCACAGACAGACCCACAATACGCTGACCAGTAAGGTGTATACCAAGATGCCAGGTAATGAATTCAAAGCAAAAAGTGTTTGGATTGAAAGACACCATATGAGGTTTATTTTGGTAAAGTGTTGCATTTAATTTGACAATTCAAGTAGCCAAAAAACAGCCTTAGCCTTTTCAAGCTAAAACTGCTTTCTTCAAATATTTTTTAGTTACTAAATCATACTTTCTTTAAGTTAAATGTGCTCCATGGTTTGATCAAATCTAGTAAGAGCATATCACTATCGGAAAGCTTGCCAACAACATTACGCCGCCCGTCATTTGGCATCTCCTTTAAGATGATCTGCAACTCGCCTTTATATCTGGCGTAACCGTCATTGACCACCACAATGTCCCCGCGCGTCAACCTACTGCCGTTAGTACGTGCTGGAATGCTTTCGGCACTGTGTACGACTCGCGGCAAGGTATCACGTAACAGGTACTCAGAAGTATCGCCTCGATAAAGGTGCGCAGGCGTCAAAACGATTTCTTTTTCTAAAGCTGTTGTTTCATCAACAAGATCAACATGCAGTGTATGAAAGCTGCCGCTACGGTAGCTAGTTCGTCTTCTGAAGCATAAGCATTCCCGATGATCACGTCATCGACCATGCCAGTCAACTTCAAATGAGTCACCTGACTGTATATTTGTCTTTGCCGGTCGCTTTCCATGGTCGGCAAGCCTTCATTGACCGGCCAGGGACCAAAAGTAGCTGCATGCGAAGAAACAAAAGCTGCTGTATGCAAGCTATACTGCCGGTACTTTCGCGAATAATCCATAAAGATCTCATCACTCAAGCCGCTATATTCTTGCGGATAGAAATTATGACAACCAATCAAATTGTCCAGTTCTGGTGCATACGCCATGATACTGTCCAGGTAGTTCGTACCTTGACTCATGTTTAATTCGATTTTGAGACCGTACGGATTATGAGTCATTTGCGCCTCTTCCATACCGGTAAAGCCTTCGTCAAGCCGCATGCCCCAGACACCCAAGTCATGTAACACATGGAGGTCAGTGTATTTTAACCCCAATTCCTTGAACAGATCAGGATTGACATCAACGACTGTCTTAAAGCCTAAATGATTGGCGTAATCCACCGTTTGACGAAACTTGCCTAAAATGTCTTTTCCGCCGTCGCCTTTCAACTGCAACAAAGAGGTAAAAATTCTTGTATAACCGTATCGATGTGCTAATTGTAAATACTGCTGGTCTTGTTCAAAGCTGCTTTGATCTGGATAAATTGAAATTCCTAACTGTCTCATTGTCCAACCTCTTATCTCTTTATAAGTGCACACATATTTTTGCACCAAACAACGATTTTAAAATCCGTTAGTTCTATGCTTCAAACCACTTTGTCTCATTTACTTATTTATAATACTGTTCTGCCATTTTTCTAGCCATCTTTTTAAAGCGGTGTTTACGCAGCCACCCCAGTGTAAAAGCACCTATATTTTGATTAGCTTTGACTTTTGCGTCTTTAGCATGATTATCCTCAGTGTACTCCAAAATCGTATGGGTATCATCTTTCTTCTTTAAGCGATATTCTACGATAAATTCTTGGTCTGCAGTAGTCATTGTATAGCCATATGCTTGACTCGGAATAGCTGAATCGATGTGCATTTTAGCTACTCGACCACTGACCCATTTCTTTTCATAAGTATAATTGGGAAGATCACGCCAAGAAATTTTTTTACCAACTTGTTTACGAATATCTTCTAAAGCTGATTCGATCAATTGCTGGTATAAAAATTCCACTGGCGCATTCAAAGTCACATTAATTTTCATTCTTACTTATCCTTTCTTGTTTACGTACTTTATGCAAGGAATAGCCAGTACCAATAACACCAGCTATGCCAATTCCTATGACCCATAAACGAGCAGGCAGCTTGAGCAAGGAACTGCAAAAGAGTAGTACAATACTGATTCCAAGTAGTAAACTTAGAAAGTTTTTAGCTGACTTCATTGTTCCGCAGGTTTAAGCTTGTTAGCTGCCTTAACAAACGGTATATAAATCAAAAATCCAACAAACATATTGAACAGTTGGAGTACGACCGCACGCCAATCCATCGTAGCGATCAACACATTCAGGACCGGAGGCATTGACCAGATGATCTGATTCTTGATCGGTTCAACCAAACCCAGTGAAACCGCACCATAAGCGATAGATACCATGACAGAAGGTGCTAAGATAAATGGAATAAAGTAGATCGGGTCTAACACGATCGGCATCCCAAACATCACAGGCTCATTAATATTAAAGAAGCCTGGTGCAATCGACAATTTTGCCACTGAGCGCTGGTCATCGCGTTTAGAGAAAATTAAAATCGCAAATAACAAGAGTAAAGTAGACCCTGCCCCACCGATCCAAGCATACAAATCAAAACTATTACGTGTCCACAAGTATGGCAATGCCTTTCCTTGTTGAAAGGCATTGATATTAGCTAACTGAGCTGTTAACCAGATACTATCCATAACAGGCCCTAAAACATTGGTTCCATGAATACCGAAGAACCAAAAGACTTGGACTAAAACGGTCATCAAAAGTACCGCACCAAAACCCTGGCTTAAATTCAACAATGGATCTTGCAACACTTTAGCAATGAATTCGATAACTGTGGTGCTTAATTTGCTAAATATATACCCAATGATCCCGGCTACATATAAAGCCGCCGTGGCCGGAATGATCCCCGTAAAAGCATTAGATACAGCGGGCGGAACTGAATCAGGCATCTTTATCGTAATGTTTTTCTTCATCAACCAAATATAAATCGTTGAAGAAATGGCACCCATGATCATAACAGTAAAGAAACCAGTTGATCCGAAAAATTGGCCAAAATTAAAATAACCCCACATAGAAACATCTTTGCCCGCAACTGCAGCTCCAGCATCTGTCAAAGTCTTAACAGCACCTTTGCTTAAAGCTGAGCCTAAGTGCAAGTTTACACTTTGAGGCAAACTAATAATAAATGAACCCAAAGTAACGATCCCGCCAGTAATAGGCTCGACCTTATATTGAGCTGCCAATTGGTAACCAAACGTAAATGAGAAAATTAAACCTAAAATTGCTAAAGTTCCAGTCCAAACCATGGCATTAATATCGATCAGCCATTGCATTGAAGATACAATACCCATCCAGTGCAACTGTGTAGGAATATCACGGATCAAAGCATTCAAAACGTTAGCGACAGCACCTGCCATCATTGCTGGCATAATAGCGATAAAGGCATCACGCAGTGCGATCAACCAGCGAACCGAACCTATTTTAGCCGCGATCGGAACAACATGTTTATTTAACCAATTTATAAATGCGTTCACTTTACATTACACTCCTATCTTATATAGCATAAGCCAAATATTAAAATAAATCGTTTTCATTAAATTTGACTTAAATGGACATTCTTTAAATATTTCCCCTGATACTAAACTTCTATAAGAACTACTATAAATCAATATTTTGTGTATGATAATACAATGCTAAGTTATCATAAACAAAATAAGTCCTGGAAAAGTTAAAGACCTTTCCATTTACCAAATAGTTGATCCCATCAAGACACAAAATGCGCTCACCTTGCTGCCATCCAATCAAATCTGCTTGCCACTCATCCAGTTTGTTAACATGCACATAGTTTTCAGAGGTACTTCCTGTCATCTGATATGCATCTCGCAAGAAACTAAAAATAGAACTTTGTACACTTTCTTTCGAAAGAAATGGGACTACTTCACGTGGAAAATAAGATTCTTCTAAAGAGTACAAGTGGTCTTTTAAATATCGTAATCTTATTACACGATAAACCCTTGTATCTATAGCTACATTTCCCCATTGGGCCAAGTTTTCATCAGCTTGGATCGTATCAAACTTAACGACCTTAGACTTCAATGGACCGCCAGATACCATTGAATTTTTATCAAACCCGATCGACAAGTTCAAAACTGTTTGTGACTGGAGTGGTCTTTTTATAATATAATATCCACTTCCACGAACACGTCGAAGCAAACCATGCGCAAAAACAACATCAAGCGCCTTACGAATAGTGTTACGACTGACTTGGTATTCCTCAACGAGCTCCTTTTCAGTGGGCAATTTGTCTGAATACTTATTGGCAAGAATTGCCTGAATGATATTTTCAGCCACTTTATGATACATTATTTGTTCCTCCTTTCCTTAATTTTTGACTGTGGGCAATGTAGTCCGATCTTTTTTACATTAACAACAAGAATTGCACTTTAAATATGTCGGCGCTCATCACATTAGTGCCCACTAATTATATTACCAGTGAAGATCATTAAAATTAATAAAACGTTTTCATTTATTCAAAAAAAATCTCCGAGACTTGTGAAGTCCCGGAGCTGGTAAAATTTTAAATTAAATAGGTAGTACGGCGAAGAGCAATGCGCCAATGATACCACCAACAATAGGTCCAAAGAATGGTACCCAACTGTAACCCCAATCGCTGCCGCCTTTATTTGCAATTGGCAAAATAGCGTGAGCAATACGAGGTCCCATATCACGGGCAGGGTTGATAGCATAACCAGTAGGTCCACCGAGTGAAAGACCAATACTTACGATCAAGCTCCCAGCTACCAGCGGGTTCAAACCATCAGCCATTGAGCCATGACCAAATGCTGCCAATCCAAGTACCAATATAGCAGTACCAACGGCTTCAGTAATGAAGTTATTACCTAAGCTGCGGATAGCAGGTTCTGTAGCAAAAACTCCTAAAATTGTGTCTGGGTCTTCTGTTGCTTCCCAGTGCGGACGGTAAGCAAGCCAAACAACTGCAGCACCAAGAATAGCACCCAGCATTTGAGCAATTATATATGGCACAACAGCTGCCCATTTTGTTAAACCAATAACAGCAAAAGCAATTGTTACGGCAGGGTTAAGATGAGCCGGGCCCATCATACCGCCGACATAAGCACCCATTGTAACGCCTAAGCCCCATCCAAGTGCAATAACGACCCAGTCAGAACCTTGAGCTTTTGATTTGTTCAAGTTGACAGCGGCACAAACACCGTTACCAAGTACAAGAAGAACGAAAGTACCGATGAATTCACCGATCGCCTGTGTAGTAATAGTTCCCATAATATTTCCTCCTATGTGTGTTGGAACAACTTTTTTGTCCTAATTTTAAATATTCTATGTGATACATGGATACTTGATCCACTGCTTGAATGCTTTTGTGAAGCGATTAGTGATTTGCCAAATAGACGCCACTTTTCACTTAATAGCGAGTTGCTCAGGCCAGACACTTCCGTCTAGCCAACTTCCCCGTCATATTGCCAAAATCGCAATATAATTCGAAAGTTTGTTAGTGCTCAGTGTCTCCCGGTCTGCTTCACTCACTTATTTTTTTAATGCATCCAATCTTGTCTCTGCAATAAGATCGTTTAATTCGTCAGCTTGTTTTTGTTTTTCATCATCTGACCAACCCAAGACACGTGCCATTTCATCAACGATCGCATCCTTCTTTGCAGCAAGCTTGTCTTCATGGAACAAAACAAAGTTTGTCCGACGCAAGAGATAATCGATAGGAGTCAATGTCATTTCTTCATTGATCGAATAATGCAAACTGATCGTATCAGCTAATGTCAATCCAGGCGCAGTTTCCACATGTGCTGCATATGAAACAACTCGGCCCGTATTTGAACCAAAGCGGTTTGCAAGATCTTCTGCTTCATCTTGTGGAATACCCTTGCCAATAGCAAGTTTAGTGTAAAAGTCTAATGTCTTTTCAACATTTGTTGGGTCAAAGTGACCACCGGAAACTTGCAATTTCTTGGAATCAATTTCTTTGATCACAACATTGAATTCATCTTTCAATGTCTTAGTGATCAATTCCATAGCACCTGCAGCCATCTTACGGTAATCAGTGATCTTACCACCAGACAATGTGATCAGTCCATCTTCACCAACATCCAGCGAAGATCCACGAGAAACTTGTGAAGCAGAAATTTCTTTTTCTCCACTTGATTGTTTCAAAGCACTGATGGATTTTTCAACGTCACCACGTTCTACTTCACCCTCGTTGTACTTATTCACTGTATCGATCAGGTTATTGAAACTTTCATCAGAAACTTTACCAGTATTAGCACCACCACCATTGTAGTCAGAGCCAGCGTTAGAACCAAGCAACGGACGAATACCTGCCCAACTAGCTTCAATATCATCGATCGTGACGTTGGCTTCAGGGAAACGGTTGTTGATAGCTTTCAATAAGTAATCAACGTCTGCTTGTTCAACAGTTGGATGTGTGTAATCACCAGTATAATCTGTATCCGTTGTACCAAAGTAAGTCTTACCTTCACGCGGAACAACGAAGATCATCCGGCCATCACCAACACCTGAATCAGAGTATGTTGGTTGTGGTACGCTCAATACTGATTCGTCAACTACCAAGTGCACACCTTTCGTTGGACGGATAACTTGACCTTTGTCACCATTCTTATCATCCAAGCCAAGGAACTTAGATGACCATGGACCAGTAGTATTGATAACCAACTTAGCATTAACATCAAACTTTTCACCAGATAAAACATCTTCTGCAGTTACGCCATCGATCTTTCCATCTGCATTGTGTGAAACGCTAACAGCTTTAACACGACTAGCCATCAAACCGCCTAATTCAGCAGCACCCTTGATATTTTCAATAACCAAACGTGCATCATTGTTGACATAGTCAAGATAAACGCCGGCACCAAGTAATTTATCGCTCTTCAAGCCTGGTTCACGTTGCAATACCTCATCACGGTCGATCGTATAGTTAGCATATTGACTTGATTCAACACCCGCTAAACGGTCATACAGATCCATCGCAATTTTGACACTAAACATGTCAAATGTTTGATCTGGTGTATCGTAAATAGGTAAGAGCATTGGGAACGGCTTTGGAATATGTGGAGCAATTCCTTGAACTACAGCACGTTCCTTGACAGTATCAGACACAACTCCAACGTCAAAAGTTTTCAGATAACGGATACCACCATGCACTAATTTAGTAGAACGGGAACTTGTCCCTTCAGCAAAATCCTGCATTTCAAGTAAACCAACTTTAGCCCCCGCTTTAGCAGCCTGAATAGCTACACCGGCACCAGTAATACCTCCACCGATGATCAGTAGGTCCAAGTCAGTGTTTTTAAGTCCGTCAATAGTTTCCTTTCTTGTTTTGTAAGAAAAATTCAATTTCAATATCCTCCTCGTTTTAGTCAAGCTCCGTGAAACAAAAAATCGTCTCACGGAGTCTTGTTAAGATCGAGTTGTATAAGGTATTTAGCCTCATTCAACTTCTTAATAATTTCTTCTCTCTTTTTTAATTTTAGGATCTAACTATTCAGCTGGTTTAAATGTTCTTGTTGCTTTAACAGCTTGTTCCCATCCAGCATACAAATGATCACGTCGTTTGTCGTCCATTTCTGGATCGAAACGTTGGCCAATTTCAAACATATGTTGTAATTCATCTGTATCTTTCCAGAAACCACAACCTAAACCTGCAAGGAATGCAGCACCCATAGCTGTTGTTTCCAAATTAGCTACACGTTCAACTGGTGTATCTAACAAGTCTGCTTGGAATTGCAGCAAGTAGTTGTTACGAGCAGCACCACCATCAACACGCAATGCTGGGATTTCGATACCAGTATCTTTATACATTGTGTCAACAACGTCACGTGTTTGGTAAGCCAATGACTGTAATGTAGCCTTGATGAAGTCTTTGTTTGTTGTACCACGTGTTAAACCAAAGACAGAACCACGAGCTGCGGAATCCCAGTATGGAGCACCTAAACCAGTAAAGGCAGGAACTACGTATACTTCATCATCATTTTCTGATTCGTTAGCAAATTGTTCTGATTCTGGAGCTGATTCGATCATCTTCATACCATCACGTAACCATTGGAGAGCTGAGCCAGCAACGAAGACTGAACCTTCAAGTACGTAATTAACTTTACCGTTGATCGAGTAACCAATAGTTGTTAACAAGCTGTTCTTCGAGATGATAGGTTCTTCACCAGTGTTCATCAATACGAAGGCACCTGTCCCATAAGTGTTCTTAACCATACCCTTCTTCAATGCCAATTGACCGAAGAGAGCTGATTGCTGGTCACCAGCCATACCAGATACTGGAACACGGCTGCCGTAGAAGTGGTAATCCATTGTGTAACCGTAAACTTCAGAGTTTCCTTTTGGTTCTGGCAACATTACTTCTGGGATATTCAAAAGCTTCAAAATATCTTTGTCCCAAGCTAAGTCGTGGATGTTGAACAACATTGTACGTGATGCGTTAGAGTAGTCAGTAACATGTGACTTACCACCCGTTAACCTCCAGACCAACCATGTATCGATCGTCCCAAAAAGCAATTCTCCTTTTTCTGCACGTTCTTGAGCTCCATCAACGTGATCAAGGATCCAACGGATCTTAGTTGCTGAGAAATAAGGATCAACTAGCAAACCTGTCTTTTCATGGATCATGTCTGAATGACCATCTGCAATGATCTTGTTTGCGTAGTCACTTGTTTGACGTGATTGCCATACGATCGCATTGTAGATCGGCAAACCTGTCTTCTTGTCCCAGATAACTGTTGTTTCACGTTGGTTAGTAATACCGATACCTTGAATTTGATCTGGTTGAACACCAGAGTTAATAAATGCGTCAGCTATTGTAGCTTGAACAGCGTTCCAAATTTCATTGGCATCATGTTCGACCCAACCAGAATTTGGGAAGTACTGAGTAAATTCACGTTGACCATCGGCTACTTCTTTACCGTTGTGGTCAAAGATGATTGCTCGGGTACTTGTCGTTCCTTCGTCGATCGCCATGATATATTTTTCTGCCATTTGATATCCTCCTAAGTATAATGGTCGTTACACCCTAATTTATTAAAAAACAAGAAACCGTTTACTTGTTTAACTACGTTATTATAAAACTCAAAACCAAGTTTGACAACCATATTGTTTACAATATTCTTTTAGCTATTGCTAAATAATGTTAAAAAATGCTGATATTAAAGCATTTATTGTCAAATAATTTTTTTATTAAATAAATGAAGTTTTGTGAATTTCCTATACTAAAATAAGTAAAATCGCTAATTATTTCTTAAAAGCATATTTAAATTTTTTGAAAAAAATGCTACTTCTTTCATGTAAATAATTTTGTCAAAAAAATTTGATTTTGAAGATCAATAATAACTAGTGCACAACTAAAACGCTTTCATAAAAATGATTATAGCGAACTTATAACAATAGTGCAAATATAAATGGATATATTGCAAAAAATATTTCAAGGTACTTTTTTCTGACAGCTTTCGCCACACAACAAATTCAAAAAACGCAAGGAAAAAATCCTTACGTTTAATTGGTAAATCATTTGATTTTCAGTGGTTTTAATTGTTCTTCAATATCATTTAAAGGAACATCAGCCTGTAGTAAAGAAGCAGCCGTATAGGCACTTTCGATCAAAGCTGTGTCATATAAATGAATTGTCTTATCTGACATTTCTTGCGCCATCTCAAGGTTCATCTTGGCACTGCCAAGATCATAAAATGCTAAAATTTCATCAGCAGAATTGTCAGTGAAAGCCTGACTGATTTTCTCCATACTTGTTCCGATATCACCATCATCCGTACCACCTGCAAAAGTCAGCGGAACATCGGCAGCTACCTGTTTTAATAACTTGGGCAGTCCCTCGGCGATCTCTGGTACATGTGATACGATCGTGATCCCTAATGTCATAGGATCCCCTCCGTTTCGATCAAAGCTGTAAATAGGTAACCACTTGACATTGCTCCTGGGTCCAAGTGACCAACAGAACGGTCACCTAAATAAGAGGCACGTCCCTTTTTAGCTACTAAGCCCCTTGTGCCATTAACTGCTTTATCAATGTCTTCTTGTGCAAGCGAACCTTGAGCTAGTTGGTCAGATAAAGGTTCCCAGACATCGACCATTGTCTTATCACCAACTTGGGCACCGCCGCGTTTCTTAATGCCAGCATTTGCAGCAGCAAATAATTCACCTAGATCAGTAGTGTCCTTACTCTTTTTTGCCATTTCAAGAAATGCAGTACCATACAAAGGACCAGAGGCACCACCAACTTTACTGATCAACGCCATAGCGATCTGTTTAAACGCATCAGTCAATTCAGCTGGTTTTTTATTTTCAAGTGATTCTTGTACTGCCTTGACCCCACGCGCCATATTATTACCGTGGTCTCCATCGCCGATCGGTGTATCTAATTCACTTAAATAATCTTTTTGGTCGTTAACTTTTTGCGCGAAAGAATTGATCCATTCTGTTAAATTGTCAACTGTTAAAGCCATTATCATCCGCCCTTTTCTAACTACAAATTTTCACTACTCTTACCAAGTCAAAAGGAGAGTGTTTTAGCACTAGCCAATTGGCTCAGATTTTCTACCAGGCTATCGTCTCTACAGGGTAGTTCAAATAGTCCAGCCACTTATCTTCTTTCAATTCAAAGACCGTTAATGACAAACCTGCCATATCGATCGATGTCATATAATTACCAACTTTCATGAAGGCTGGCTCAATATCTTTTCCATTCAACAAGTTTAATAAATCATGGGAAAAGATATATTGCTCCATTAACGGAGTAGCTCCCATGCCATTGACCATTACAGCATATTTCTTAGAGCTGTCCAAGTTCAATGTTTTGTCGATCTGGGTAACTAATTCTTCTGCCATTTCTTTAGAAGGTTTGATTTTTTCACGTTTATAACCCGGTTCACTATGGATTCCAACACCATATTCGATCTCATCATCTTTGAGCTCAAATCCTGGTTTACCAACTTCCGGCACCGTTGCAGCGTGCAAGGCGATCCCGATAGTTTTGATATTTGGCAAAACAGCTTGAGCTAACTTGTCCAAATCGTCCAAACTTGCCCCTTGGTCTGCTGCTGCACCAAGAACTTTATGCATTAATACTGTTCCTGCAACACCACGTTTACCTTGAGTAAACAAACTATCTTCCACCGCAATGTCATCATCGACAACGATCGTCTTGGTTTGAATGTCATCAACTTCAGCCAGATCTTTTGCCATATCGAAGTTCATCACATCACCAGAATAATTCTTAACAACTAAGAAAACACCTTTACCATGATCAGCCTGCTTGATTGCTTCATAAATCTGATCAGGGGTCGGAGAAGTAAAGACCTGTCCACATACTGCGCCGGACAACATTCCCTTGCCAACAAAACCGGCATGTGCTGGTTCATGTCCAGATCCTCCACCGGAGACGATCCCGACTTTACCAGCCATTGAGTCTTCATCAGAACGCATAACGGCTTCAGTATCAGGTATTTGACGTAAATACTGCGGGTAAGAACGAACTAACCCATCAACCATTTCTGGAACTACATTTCCAGCATCATTGATGATCTTTTTCATAATTAACTCACAACCTTTCTTGTTTATTGTACTATATTAGATTTTATAAATCGATTACAAAGGTTTTTAAGATAGTTGTTTTTAGTGTTTGTGTTGACAGTTTAGAATATAGTGTTACTATTATTTTTAATGAATGAACGTTCATTCATTAATTAGAAATGAGCTTTGGATTAATGAAAAAAGGACAACTCTTTTATGATAGATACAATTAGGAATTTCTGGATTCAAAGCAAAAAAGAGGAGACCATGATGAAATCGAACGTGGTTTCCGAGCAGTGTTAGATTTTGAAGAAGCGCATCCGGACCTTTTTCACTATAAATCTACTACACAAGGGATGTTCCCGAAAATCCCAAAGAAGAATATTGGATGTTTATAGATGTCTTTATTGATTATAAAGACTATATGACATCTTTAAAGAGTGCTACGCAACGTCCATAAACTAAGAAAATACAAGCTTTAATCAGCAAAATCTTTGCACATGCAGATGGTTTCCTTACTGATGAAGGCGACCCTTTCTAATTAATGGCTTACCCAACTTGATGAATCTGATTGAGCATTGGACAGAGGCACCTTCTTTGCGAGTTGATAATCAAGAGCATTAATTTGATGTTTAATGACATTTAGGTAAGATTCACAAAAAAGAGCGAACTCAATCGTTCTTTATTATTAAAAGGGATTATAAAAAATGGAAGGTGAAATTGGTGGGTGAAACAATTCAAGTAAAAGACCTTGCTCAAGGTTATGGAAAAAACATTGTCATCAGTGACATTAACTTGTCCGTTAAAAGTGGTGAAATATTAGGCTTGATTGGCCCCAGCGGTGCTGGAAAAACTACATTGATCAATTCTATTATGGGCATGCTAAAGCCCAAACAAGGGTCTGTTACAGTGCTAGGGGAATCAATGCCAAATCGAAAAATTTTAGCTAAGATCGGTTTTATGGCTCAAGCTGACGCCTTATATGAAA
Source organism: Ligilactobacillus acidipiscis DSM 15836 (assembly GCF_001435755.1). Taxonomy (GTDB): domain Bacteria; phylum Bacillota; class Bacilli; order Lactobacillales; family Lactobacillaceae; genus Ligilactobacillus; species Ligilactobacillus acidipiscis. Next base: position 14,533 of record NZ_AZFI01000029.1, read on the forward strand.
CTTTAACTGCGCGCGAGAACTTGACCTTTTTTGGGCAAATGCAAGGCATGAGTCAGAAAAATTTATCCGCTCAGATCAAGTATGCAACCACAGTTGTTAACCTTAACGAAGATCTGGATAAACATGTCAATGATTATTCTGGGGGGGATGAAACGACGCTTATCTTTGGCAATTGCGTTAGTGGCTGATCCGGAAATATTGATTTTGGATGAACCAACAGTCGGGATCGATCCAGAATTACGGCAACAGATTTGGCAAGAATTACACCGGTTAGGTAAAGAAGGAAAAACAATTCTCTTAACGACCCATGTTATGGACGACGCAGAAGAGTCAGATAGTTTACTGATGATCAGAAATGGTGTAGCAATTGCTCAGGGACAGCCGGATCGGTTGATCAAAGAATTTAAAGTTAAAAGTGTCGAGGAAGTGTTTTTGAAAGCAGGGAGGCAACAAGATGCGCACACTGGCAATGATTAAAAGAGTTTTACAGGAAATGTTGCGTGATAAGAGAACTTTGGCCATGATGTTCATTGGTCCGTTACTGATCCTGACTTTAATGTATTTTCTATTTCAGTCTAATAATGATCAAACAGCTGACTTGGCAGTTCGTAATGTTGATTCAACCTTAGTCAATGCAGTTGATAATGATAATATCAAAATACATCATGTTTCTTCGAATGATTCAGCAAAAAAATTGATCCGAACCCATGATTATGCAGGAGTAATGACACAAAAAGATGATAAATTACAACTGACTTTACAAAATAGTAATCAGATTAAAAGTTCGATTTTAAAGAAAAGTTTGCAAGCGGCTCAGGTTAAGTTAAAAACCCACGCTTCGATGACAGCCTTAAGGGACCAAAAACAGGCCATTCAAAAGTTACAACAAGAGTTAACTATGGTTTCAAAGCAAGCGGGCATTTCACCAGGAACACAGGCCTCAATGCCGAAACAACAAAAGAATCCCGCCAGAAACTACTCTGTCAAAACACATTATATTTATGGTGACAAGGATACCAATTTCTTTGATACATTTTTGCCGATTATGATGGGGTTTGTAGTCTTTTTCTTTGTTTTCTTGATTTCAGGAATTGCGTTATTACGTGAAAGAACAACGGGAACTTTAAAACGTTTATTGGCAACTCCAATTAAACGAGGCGAGATAATTACTGGCTATCTAAGTGGTTATGGAATTTTTGCCTTAGTACAAACCCTGCTAATTGTTTTATATAGTACGTATGTCTTTAAGATCCAAATTTTGGGAAGTATTTGGTATGTGTTGTTGATCAATGTTTTAATGGCTTTTGTCGCATTGACTATGGGACTATTTATTTCCACTTTTGCTGCGTCAGAATTTCAAATGATGCAATTTATTCCGATCGTTGTTATTCCACAGGTCTTTTTCTCAGGCATCATTCCTGTTGATCAAATGGCTAACTGGCTGCAAGGAATCGGTCATATCATGCCACTGTATTATGGTGCAAATGCAATGAGTGATGTGGTTGCTAAGGGCGTTGGTTTTATACAAATTTGGCCAAATCTATTAGCTCTGCTTCTCCTTGCTGGCCTTTTCCTAATTTTGAATTTAGGGGCCATGAGACGCTATCGTGAAGTTTAAAGAAAGGAGAGGATGAGATACGTGAATAATAATATTTCTTCTTTATTTGTAGAAAGCTTAAATGAATTAAATATTTCAGAACGACAAAAGTCAGTTTTACAGGCAAGTCTAACCCTTTTTTCAGAACAAGGTTTTGAAAACACCAGTACTACGGAGATTGCGCAATTGGCTGGAGTTGCGGTGGGAACAGTGTATCAACAATTTAATAATAAAGAAGGCTTATTACAGGCCGTCTTAGAACCTGTAATTACAGAAGTGATCCCTAAAGTGGCTAGTGAATTTGCAAATGGAATACAGGCACCACAAGGCCCTCATTTTACGGAATTTTTACAAAACATTATGCAAGATCGCATGCAATTTGTTATTGATAATTTGCCCCAAATTAGAATTTTAGTACGGGAAACAATGGTCAACCAAAAGATTCGGAATCAAATGAAGATGGAACTTGCTAAGTTACCCTTTGCTAAATTAAAAGAGCTGTTTGTATATTATCAAGAACAAGGACAGTTGGTTGACTGGGAATTTTCTCGTATTTTACGTGCTATTATTGGAGCAATGTGCAGTTATTTGGTGCCACTTATTTTTGAGCCTAATAAAACGATTGACGTGGCTAAAGCAAGTCAAGACGCAGCTGAAACTTTAATTAAGGGATTGAAACCATAATAACTTAATGGAGGTGTTTATGGCGTTAGCACAAATCTCATTTATCAAGAAAGAACAGATTATAGCCAATGTTTATACTTTTTATTTAAAAGGCCGGAAAATTTCAAAGTAAAATCTGATCAGTGCAACTTATTCATTGAACCTAAATTTGTGCGACCTCATCCATTTTTTCTTCTGCCCCACAAGAAAAATATTTAAATTTTACTACCACTATTAGTAGTCATAGTATTTTTAAAGCGAATCTAAAGGTTGAAAGTTGAAAAAGCACATTGA
>NZ_AZFI01000290.1 GCF_001435755.1 Ligilactobacillus acidipiscis DSM 15836
CAAGTGTTGCACTTCAATTTTAAATCGGGGTTAAATTCAAGTGACTAAATACAAGCATCCGGAGTGAAAAATATGAAAACAATTTTAGTATTACATACTGGCGGGACCATTGCGATGTCTGAGGGCAAGGATGGCGCAATAATCCCTGGGAAGCAAAACCCGCTCAACAGTTTCAATAATCCCTTTACTGGAAAAATCAGGCTAGATATCAGGAATCCATTCAATCTTCCCTCGCCTCACATGCGACCAACAGAAATGTTAGCCTTAAGAAATAAAATCATGCAGGCTGAAAGTGAAGGGATCGATGGCGTTGTTATCACTCATGGAACCGACACACTAAAAGAGACAGCTTTTTTTCTAGACCTAACACTACCAGCAGAAATTCCAGTTGTTGTGACCGGTGCAATGAGATCTGCTAATGAGATCGGGTCTGATGGATTACATAATTTTCAGACCGCAATTCAGACTGCAGCAAGTGATGAAGCTCATGACAAGGGAGTTTTAGTTGTCATGAATGATGAGATCCATACAGCACGCTATGTAACTAAAACTCACACAACAAATGTGGCTACTTTCCGCACACCATCTTTTGGTCCAGTTGGTTCGGTTTCAAAAGAACGGGTGACCTTTTTTTCTAAATTGATCCGCCAAACCTATGTCCCGCTTGATCATGTCGTTGATAATGTTTACTTGTTAAAAGCTTTTGCTGGAATGGGACCAGAGCTATTCGAAACGTTAGCCTTGCAAAAAACAAATGGTCTTGTAATAGAAGCACTAGGTGCCGGCAATCTACCCCCCGCAACTTTACCCGGCCTGCAAAAACTCCTTGACCAACATATTCCAGTTGTAATAGTCTCTCGCTGTTTTAATGGTACGGCCGAAAGTGTCTATGATTACGAAGGCGGTGGCATTCGCCTTGAAAAAATGGGGGCAATTTTTTGCCATGGATTAAACGGACAAAAGGCACGAATCAAGTTGTTAGTTGGATTAAGTGCACAAATGTCCGCAAAAGAACTGGCTTCATTTGTCAATGACGCAGTTTCTTGATTTTTGCAATTAAAACTTAAATAATTCACAACACATCGATCCAATTACAGACCGATGTGTTTTTTAGGTTCTTTATCAAGTGGTACTGAT
>NZ_AZFI01000291.1 GCF_001435755.1 Ligilactobacillus acidipiscis DSM 15836
CTTATTGAAGTTGTGGGAAACTGTTCTTAACAGTTTCTCTTTTTTTTCGTTTTTTTGATAAAATTCGTAAATTTTTCTGTGCAAAATAAAGCGCTTTATTTTAGAATTTTGCATTTAGTGTCAAACTTAATACTGAATCACAAATTCATAAGGATAAGAGGTATTAGTATGACCAAAAACAAGAATTATGTTGCCAATGATCTTGAACTTATTACAGACATTTTAGCGGACCCTGAAAGTTTATCATTACTGATACTTTTTCAAAAATACCATCCGTTAGTCATCTCAACAATCAGCGCCTTCAAGTTTCGTTATTATGATTTTGATGACTTGAAAGTTGAGGCAATGGTGATCTGTTATCAGAGTGTTCAAAATTTCGAGCTGGATCGAAACGTACCTTTCGGCTCTTTTTTTAAAGCAAACTTGTCTAATTATTTTCGTACACTATTGCGTAATCAAGCCGCAAAAAAGCGTCACTTTGACCTTTTGGCTAATTCGTTTGAATCCTTAATAACCGAAAAAGGTAGTGGTTACCTTGGACCGGATCGTACAAATTTAACACCAGACAGACAAGTTTTGCTTGAAGCAGATATAGCTAGATTGCCAAAAGTTCTTTCAAGTTTAGAAAATCAAGTCATGCAAATGTATTGTAATCCAAACCCCTACTCGAAAGAGACTATTGCAAATAAACTAAATATTTCCCATAAAACACTCTATAGCGCAACCAGTCGCTGTAAAAAGAAAACAAAGAAACTAATATATAGTTAGAAATTTATAACAACACTCAACAAAAGAAGTTCCAAGCTTAATTAAGCACGCTTCAAACGTGCCACAATAAACTTGGAACTTCTTATTTGTATATTCTTTACTAACAAAAATGCACCCAGTAGGAGTCGAACCTACAACCTTCTGATTCGTAGTCAGACACTCTATCCAATTGCGCTATGGGTGCATAAATCATTATTAGGTAACTTCACTGAAACTCTAGCGAAGCGGAAGACGGGATTCGAACCCGCGACCCCCACCATGGCAAGGTGATGTTCTACCACTGAACTACTTCCGCAAAAAAGATACTGAGAAAACTCAGTATCTGAAAAATTAGCGCGGCAGCTACCTACCCTCACAGGGGGC
>NZ_AZFI01000292.1 GCF_001435755.1 Ligilactobacillus acidipiscis DSM 15836
ATCAAAGCGAGGTATAAATGATGTCCCAAGAAGATCGTACTCTAAATCTCTTAAATAACCAAGTCTTACATAGTAGAGTAGAATTTTTGATCATTATGTTTCTGTTATTGCACTTTGCACACTAAAGAACCATCTTAACCTCTATTTATTGGGGGAAAGTGCTCAGAAGACCCGCATCATTAAAAAGTAAAATGCCTTTTTGGGCATCAAAAGCAGCCCCCTGATAACATTTTCAGGAGGCTGAGTGTTTATTTGGTAAATATAAATTAGCACTCGTAGTTGTTGTTAGTGACAATCACAAAAAGTATTAGGACTGGAGATCTTCGATTTCCGGCACCTTAAAATTCTTACGCTCAAGATTGGCAACGATCTTATCTAGTTTGTCGTGAGAAACATCGGCTGGGAGAGTAAACATCGTCCGGTGCACCAGTTCGCCAGCTTGAACGTCCAAAGTGATACAGCTTGAAATTGAAGTGTATTTAGTGATGATTTTTGCCATTTCCACTAAGTCGCCCCGTTCATCACTGGAAACAACAGTAAGAACGTAACTGCCAATGTTAACATTCCATGATTGTGAGAGCATTTCTAGAAGTCTGTTATGTGTGAGAATACCATAAAAATTATTTTTTTCATCAAGCACAGTGATATAAGGCAGGTCACGGATAGTAAAGAAGACACTGAAGAAAGCAGAGTCAAGTGAAATAAATTTTGATGCATTCTTTAGCAAGTGCGTGACAGGTAAAGCCATGTCACCGCCACGAGATTTGTGACGATAAATATGCATTTTGTAAATATTACCCCGGAAAATTTTTCCACTTTTGTCCAAGATGGGAACACAACGATAGCCAGAGTCTTCTAGGACGTCTAAAGCTTGTTGCAAGGTAAAATCTTCTTGAACTGTAGTTAATTCGTTTTTTGGTTTGATCAAAGTTTTGAGTAGCATATGATTTCCTCGCTTTTATGAAAAATGATTTATTATAATTTAATGATAACACATTGTTAAACTAAAACACTATAAAAACAAGTTCTTTAAATTTATGAAGTACAAATCAAAAACTAGTTTTTAATGACTTGCTAATTTATCGATGCAGGTGTTAGAGAGGACGAAAATGGGTCTAAACTTTTTAGTGT
>NZ_AZFI01000293.1 GCF_001435755.1 Ligilactobacillus acidipiscis DSM 15836
TTTATTTTATTATGAATTTCATACCAAGAACCTTTGAGAAAATCATCTTCATCATTTGCTTCGGCTTTCCATGTAAAGGTATAACCTGTAACTTTATTTCCTTGCCCTTTGTGTAATTTCTTTATAGTGAAGCCTTTAAAGATCGGAGAAAGTTCCTCTCGACAAATTTTTAAAACGCGTCTATCGATATCAGTAGGTCTATAGGAATCGGGAATATCTAAAAGTGTACGAAAATCTTGTATAGAGAAGTTACGCTTACCAACAGTTCTATATTGTTTGATTAAACGAAACAGCGTTTTAGAATAAGTGCTTCGAAGATTAACAAATTGTTCTAATCCAAACCTTGTCCAGGTACTTAATTGATTAAATAGTCCCTTAAACTTAGGATTTACAGCAATTGTTACTATTTGTTGTTCCCTATCTATACTATATTCGGTAAAGGCAACAAATTTCGTAAGAACTTTTCCGTCATCTGTCCAGGCACTTAGGGAAAGTAATTTATCGTAAGTTGAACTTAAATCTTGAACAAAGGTTTCACCATGTCTATCATTTTTACTTAAATTTCTTAAATCACTGAAGGAAAATGTTATCTCGGTAGTTCCTTGATCACGAACACGAGAAGCAATTGAGAAAAATAAATTCATTTCTCGAGAATTAAATTTACGTAAAGGAATAGAATTTAATCTATTTTCGTATTTAACAATATTATTAACCATTAGCAGCACCTCCGAGCTTAGGTTAAACATACCCTTTTTTATAAACTACGTCAATAATAAAATGTCGTCGAAAGGCGGCAGAAATGTCGTCGAAAGAACTCGCTACTCCAGTCACAGCAAGGCTTTCCAAGATCCTAAAGAGGTTTTAAAGAGGTTTATAAAGAGTTATTAAAGAAGCTCACCTTAAAACAAACAGCTTAAAGTGACGTACAAAATCCTATTTTTCAAAAATCAAACCCAGCTCGGTACCCTCGCTCAAAAAGGAGTGAGAGTAAACCACTCTCACATTCAACTCCCTTCGCTCCGCTCAGTGCGCAGTCGCCTACCGGCTCCTTTGCTAAATTCAAAACAGGTTGACAGGAAATCTTCGCGCACGCGCTCAGAGCAAGCGCCTCAAGTTAAAATAACT
>NZ_AZFI01000294.1 GCF_001435755.1 Ligilactobacillus acidipiscis DSM 15836
TTGAATGTTACGAACTAGCACCACGCGTATGTTAAGTATATCGTCTTATTGTAATTTTTAAATTACCAACGTTAACTCAACCCTCAGCACTAAATTGGCTCATTTTCGCATCAGCTGTATTTGCCTTCATATCAACCTTTACGCACACTTTCACCACCCTAATCAACACGACCTGCCAAACTGGACATTCACCTACTCGACATTCACCTACTCGACTATCGAAATAGGACATAGAACACTCGACCCTCCAGCCCCAAATAGAAAAAGTGTACTAATTCCAATCATTCTGAAAGGAAAAAGTAAACTTTTAATTATCCGTAAATGCCGCCATGACGCGGTTTATGAGCTATTTTTCTGTCCGTTCCAGCACCGTAACACTCTCCACATGTGTCGTTTGCGGAAATTGATCGAATGGTTCCAACGGACGTTTGACAGAGTAACCCTGTTCGCCAAAACGCTCGATGTCGCGGACTAATGTAGCCGGATTACAGCTGACGTAAACAATTTTTTGCGGTGCAGTTTTAGCAGCTGCTTCGATGAAATCAGCCGTCAAACCTTTACGGGGCGGATCAACAACGATCACAGCGGGCTTAATACCATCATCAGCCCATTTTTTCATCGTTTCCTCAGCCGTTCCTACTTCAAAATGCAAATTATCAAGTTTATTCAAACGAGCATTTTCCTTAGCGTCCTCAATGGCCTGGGGTACGATTTCTACACCATAAACTTTTTTAGCAGCTTTGGCTAAACTGAGAGAAATAGTTCCGATCCCACAGTATGCATCGATCACAGTTTCATCACCGTGCAAATCAGCTAATTCGACTGCTCGAGCATAGAGTTTCTCTGTTTGCACTGGATTGACCTGGTAGAATGATTGTGCCGAAATATTAAAGGTCAAGCCGTTTAATTGGTCTTGAATGTAGTTTCGTCCACGCATGACCTTAGTCGTCTTGCCTAAGATAACATTCGTCTGATCTGGATTAATATTTTGTTGAACGCTGACAACATCAGGACATTGTTCTTGAATTTTAGCCGAGATCTCAGCGACACCCTTCAGCTTCTTAGTTCGAGTGATCAAGACCACCATCACTTCACCGCTATAATGACCACGACGAACCATCA
>NZ_AZFI01000295.1 GCF_001435755.1 Ligilactobacillus acidipiscis DSM 15836
ATCAATTATAATTGGACTATACCAATAAAACGGAGACGGAGGTTTTCAGCGATGAAAGTTATTGTTAAAAAAGATCAACAAAAAGCGAGTGTTGAGGGCTACAAGATATTTAAAGAAGCTGTTCAAAGTGGAGCAAAAGTTTTTGGATTAGCTACAGGATCAACACCACTTACGACTTATGATGAACTTGTTAAAAGCGATTTAGATTTCTCTGATAGTATTTCGATCAATTTGGATGAATATGTGGGTATTAGTCCTGATAATGATCAAAGCTATAAATATTTCATGAATAAGTATCTTTTTTCCAAGAAACCATTTAAAAAATCATACTTACCTGATGGTTTGGCAAAGGATCCAAAAGAAGAAATTAAGCGTTACGATAGGGTCATTGCTGAGCATCCGATCGATCTACAATTGTTGGGGATCGGTCGTAATGGGCACATTGGGTTTAACGAACCAGGCACACCCTTTGACTTAGAAACACATGTTGCTGATCTAACTGATTCAACTATTGAAGCTAACGCACGTTTCTTTGAACATGTTGAAGATGTACCGAAACAAGCATATTCAATGGGAATTGGTTCAATTATGAAATCAAAGAAAATCATTCTTGAAGCATTCGGTGCTAACAAAGCTGACGCTGTGGCCAAAATGGTCGAAGGACCAGTTACAGAAGATGTTCCTGCAAGTGTTTTGCAAAAACATCCTGATGTTGTTGTTTTGCTAGATGAAGCAGCTGCTTCTAAATTAAGTAAATAACGAACAATGATTAGATTGAAATATGAGATAACTGCGATAATAATTAGGAAGGAAAACTTGTATTCTTCTTCCATCTTATAATTGTTGAAGCGATAGTATTCAAGTTTAAATATTTTGACTACCAATTATTAGATGGCTTAAAAACTGAATAAATGAACAAATCTTACGGCTGGAACAAATCATTTTTTGACTAAAAATGATTTGTTCCAGCCTTTTAAATTACTAATTTTTAACAAAAATAAAAATAAAATTCAGGAAATCAACGTTTCTTTTCTTTAGTTTTAGTAATTATTAGTCAGCCTGGATTATTCATAATTTTACCTTGAGG
>NZ_AZFI01000296.1 GCF_001435755.1 Ligilactobacillus acidipiscis DSM 15836
TATTAAACTGGAAACGTTTTGTCCCAGTCCCTTGATATGACTGACTAAAAGTGGCAGGACTTTGTTCTAATTGGCTTAGAAGATGTCATGCTGAGGTAGCTTGCGGTTGAAACTAAGACGTAAAGCAGAAGTTAACGAACGAATTGGAAATGCTTGATACACTACAGTCAACGAGCTAGGCCAAGGTATTAATAATGCCTAAAGTGTTTGAGCAAATTATTAGAATTAGACGCGTAATGCTAGTTTGTAATAATTTCATCTTCACCAAAACTAAAAAAACCTAGATCATAAACAAAAACGTTCAGTTCAATCTTTAACCAAAAGCCGACCCATGAACGTGTTAAATTGCGTTCAATGCCATAATTATCTACCAACATTTAAAAGCGTGATTCTATAGTACGGCGCAACTGCTTTAAGGTGGGCTATTATGTTTCTGGGCGTACGGTAAAAGATAACCTATTTTTCTGAATTTTGCCTTTAGGAGCTATCCGCCAACCCCACATCAAAAACAAAAGGGCAAGGGCAACCTGCAATTAAAGTTGACGCCACTTGTGTATCGTGCGTGCACTGAGGCTGGGGTTACAACATAGTTCAAAAACCATTAGTCGTGACGGCAAAATGAGTTTTAAAACCATAAAATTTATGGTTTTAGTGGCGTTATATCCCCAATTAGCCAGAGCGGGAAAAATCTTGACGCGTTTATTCCTGACCTTGGCATAGTGGGTTTAGGTAGGCTATCAATAATAGCAATAGTGATCTGCCCATATGTGCGAAGTCACGGTTTTTAATCCTTGTCCCTGGCAAAGAGTGCTGCGCTCGTCGATCAAAACGTGTTCGCTCGAGCCTAGTTTGCTGCGGAATAAACTACTTAGCTCGCCTGAAAAATTCACGTTGTGATCGTGTATTACGGCTTACCTGCAAAAAAAGTAAAGATAAAACATTTATATCTGAAACTTGAATATGATCAACATTACGCTGGTTGTAAATAAAAGCAGGACAATATTTATGATACAAATAACCACAAATTTGTTTTAATTGTGCTAAATTGGTTTGTAGATTATGACGTTTTTGTTTAAACTTTAAGTG
>NZ_AZFI01000297.1 GCF_001435755.1 Ligilactobacillus acidipiscis DSM 15836
AACCTTATTCTTATTTGTTTTTTAAATCATCGATAGTATTAATACTCTTCATATACTTCGGCACAGCCAATCCAGTTTTAGCATGCTCCAGATTTTTCCTAACTTCAACATATTTACCCTTATATTTCTTAGCATATAACTTCTGTGTCACAGGAAGTTCGACCGTAACTGTAGCATCCAATTTACCACTAGAGATCGCACTCCACATAATACCAACATCAAGCTGCTTCATCGTTGCGTCATACCCCTTTTGTTTCAAAAGAGTCGTGACTAGGGTAGTAGCAGCTATTTCATAATCATATGGAGTATACCCGATTTTGATTTTCTTGTTCTTTCCATCAGGCACATCCTTTAGCCACTCTTTGACTTGCTTAGGATGGTCCTTAATAAATTCATCAACGGCTTTTTGTTTATCCATACCGTTATTGATTTTCATCATTAATGGATTAGACATTTTAAGCGACCAGTGGAAATTCTCTAAGAACTTGTTGGCACCTGGATTATCTTGTCTAAATCCCTTTCGAGTAATAGTCCGAATTGATTCACCCTTGCCATAAGCATGTTTAGGATCATCTAAGAATTTCAGCGGATATTTGGCGAACATCCAGTGCGGCTGCCACCCTGTCACTACGATCGGCTCTTTATTTTTAATAGCCTTATCCAATGTACTTACCATGGCAGCAGTAGAACTTGGCATAAGTTGCCAATTCGCGCTTTTCAGATGGTACTTACTCAATGCCGTTTCAGTACTATCAGTAATACCAGCACCAGCTTCGATCCCTGTGATCGTATAGTTGATCTGAGACCCTAATTTTTTATGCGAATTATATTCGGGCGGTTTGGCACAAGCACTAACAACTACCGCCAAGCCTAAAGTCGCGGCTGCTAATTTTAGATAACGGAGGATTTTTTTCTTCACTATGATCACCCCTTATCTAGATGTCTGGTTGAACGATTGTGTGATCCGATCCAATATAATAGCGACGATAACCACCGCGATCCCTGCAGCAAAACCTGCACCAGCATCGTTACGTCCAACAGCGAAGTAAACCTGCGTACCCAAACCAAGCGCACCGATCATCGA
>NZ_AZFI01000298.1 GCF_001435755.1 Ligilactobacillus acidipiscis DSM 15836
GACCTTTATGACTCGAATATATTCTAACACGCCAAAGCACTATCAACAATTATCTGCAGCTGAAAGAGGACAGATCGAAGCCTCTTTAAAAGACGGTCTGAGTGTCATGCAGATCGCACAACGTTTAGGTCGGGCACGAAGTACTATTTATCGTGAGATCGCCCGTGGGACGACCTTGCAGCGTAACTCTGATTATTTATTTTACCGCCAATATTTCGCAGAGACCGGCCAGATAAATTATCGGAAAAATCGTAGTCAGTGTCATTCAAAACCGCTGACACGTAATTGTTGGTTATATTTTGCAATGTTAGCAAAAGAGTTGAAGCGACCTTTTCGTTCCCAAAGTGTGGCCAGTTTTACGGCCTATTTCAAACGGATCCATCCTGACAAGCCAACACCGTCGGTAACCACAGTTTACCGTTATATAGATCAAGGGTTATTGCAGCTCAGGAATATTGATTTGCCACAAAAACTCCGGCGGAGAATAAAAACGACAAAACATACCCATGTCAGGCAGAATCAGAAAAACTTGGGCCTCTCGATCGAAAAAAGGCCGGCAGACGTCAAGCAACGCTTGACATTTGGTAATTGGGAAGCTGATTTAGTTAAAGGGGTTAGAAAAGCTAGTGAGCCGGCACTTTTGACTTTAACTGAGCGGAAAACGCGGTATGAAATCGTGCTTAAGGTCCCTAATTATCACGCACAAACTTGCTTAGCAGCTGTGCAAAAGGTTATTAAACAAGCCCCCACACTTTTTAAGACACTCACTTTTGATAATGGAGCAGAGTTTTCGGAGCAAAGTCGTTTAAAAGGAACTACAAGTTACTTCGCGCATCCTTCTTCGCCCTGGGAACGGGGTAGCAATGAGCGTGCGAATGGGCTTTTACGTGAATTTTTCCCTAAAGGACACTCACTGAGGCAAGTCACACCAGAGGAAATACAGCGGGCGCAAAATGCTTTAAATGGCAAATATCGCCGGATCTTAGGTTATCACTCCGCCCAAGAAGCATTAGAAAATGAATTAGCCCAGCCAAATAAGTAGTGGCTAAAGTTCGACAGTGGGAGGCCGGCC
>NZ_AZFI01000299.1 GCF_001435755.1 Ligilactobacillus acidipiscis DSM 15836
CCCGAATTGTCAAATCAAGTGCAACATACCTGACCTATCCTTAAGCATTGGCCTAGTTAATCAAAGTCTGGCAAGATATCCATCGCTGACTTATAACCTAGGATCTTACGTGGTCGTTGGTTGAGTGCATCTTGGATAGCTTGGATTAACGAGAGTGTTAGGGATTTCATTGACTTGCCCTTAGGGATGAACTCCCTGATCAACTGGTTTTGATTCTCATTAGTCCCTCGTTCCCAAGGTGAATATGGGTGTGCGAAATAGACCGTTGTCCCTTGTACCTTGGACAAGTCGGCGAACTCAGAACCGTTGTCGAACGTTAGCGTTTTAAAGTGCTTTGGACCGTAATCATCAATCGCGTCTTGAACCGCTTGGCGACAAGTGTCGGCGTGATAATTCGCAATCTTGAGGATGATTTCATAACGGCTAACACGTTCCGTCAAAGTCAACAGGGCTGGTTCACTGGCAACCCGTTTACCCTTGACCAGGTCACCTTCCCAGTGACCGATTTCAGTCCGGTCATTAGCGGTAGCTGGACGGTCTTCAATGGATTTACCTAGGGCCCGTTTATTCTTACGTTGATGAGTTTTGTGACCTGATCTCACATGGCGGCGAAGCTTCATCGGCAGGTCGCTATTCGTCACATCTAGTAGCCCGGCATCGATGTAGCGATAGACAGTCGGCGTTGACGGGCAAGGACGATCTGGCCAAGCCATTTTGTACTTATGAACGCAGGTGTCGACGCTCTGTTCCCGAGGCTTTTTATGGAGCTCGCTGGTTAAGTAATCGAAGAACTTGGGCGCCTTATCTGTCCAGCTAACCGCATGACAAGCGGCACGGCGGTCGCCGTGAAGTATTTGGGCCGTCTCGGCGTAGTAAACGTGGTAAGGCTTGTGATTAGCGCCAATTTGACGGGTGGCGCCACGATTGAGTTCACGCGTGATAGTACTCCGGTCGCGATGAAGCTTTTTGGCAATCTGACTAGCGGGCCAATTTTCATTGTGAAGGGCCATAATTTCGCCTCGTTCGCATGGTTGGAGTTGTTGGTAAGTTCTAGACGTGGTA
>NZ_AZFI01000003.1 GCF_001435755.1 Ligilactobacillus acidipiscis DSM 15836
GCTCATCAACACTAAAAAGTTTAGACCCAAACAAATAAAAACCACGAATTCGCATGTAAGAATTCGTGGTTTTTATTTGTTTAATTTAGGTCCTAGTTAATATCCTGTTTCAAACGATTTTGTCCTTCCTGACACACCGAAAACAAGGGGCAAGTTTCACACAACGGCTTGCGTGCTTGACACCGATAACGTCCCCAAAAGATCAACGTATGATGAGCGCGGATCCACATTGAGCGTGGTAGTTTTTTCATCAAGATCTGTTCGATTTGGGCAGGAGTATCTTTTTGAGAAACAATCCTTAGCCTCTTGCAAATCCTTGCAACATGAGTATCCACAGCAATCGTCGGAATATTAAAACAATCAGCCAAGACTACATCAGCAGTTTTACGGCCAACACCGGCCAAGGAAGTCAGCTCTTTCATGGTTTGCGGGACTTGTGAGTGGTAATTTTCCATTAAAGAACGAGAACAGGCAACTAAGTACTTCGCTTTGTTCTTATACAAACCAATATTTTTAATATATTGTTCCACCTCCTTGACGTCTGCCACAGCAAGATCTTCGGGCTGGGGAAAACGCCGAAATAAAGCCGGTGTCGCTGAATTAACTGATTTATCTGTCGCTTGTGCGCTTAAGATCACTGCCAATAAAAAGTGAAAGTCAGAATCAGCTTTTAATTCAGATTTTACGTCTGGAAATTCAGTCATCATCGTTTCTATTGCTGCAACTGTTTGAGATTTATTCAACATATTTTGACCTCTATTATTGTTAAAAATTATTTTTTCTTAGGATCAGGCTTGTCTGACCAACGATATAACGGGATATGAGGTTTGCTATTATTTCCCTTTTTCTTTGTTTCATTAGTTCGACCAGTAAAACTTTTGCGCCGGTTTGTTTGTAAGTTTTCCACATCAGCAGCTGATTTAATGTTTTGTTTTTCCCAGTTCAGCAATATCTTATCCATATACTTCAAACTATATGCACGACTTAATACTGCCTCGCGTAAAGCAGCATTGATCAACTCAGGCGCATAATGATCTTCCTTCAGCCACGAATCGATAGTTTCCATTTCGATCGGAGATAACGGATGTCCAAACTCTTCTTCGATCGAATTATAAACTTGTTCAGTTGCCAACAAAGAACTTTGGTCAACCTCTTTTTTTTCATCATTTTCTGTTAAAGCTGTTAATTTACGATATAGTAATTCAAAACTATAACGATCATGTTTCTTTCCGTCAACATCACTGACAGGCACGATCGTTAACATCTTTTTGGCTAGCAGTTGATGAACAAGATCATAAACTTCCGTGTTTTTAACACCCATTCGAGCAGCAATCAGTTCAAGGTCAGGAAAGTCTTTACCTGCTTGTAGACAACTGGAGATCTGTAAAAACAAGATAAATTCCTCATTAGTTAAACCAAGTTGAGAGTATTTATGCAAGACCATATTAGACACACTAAGCTGTCCTTGCTCGATAAATTTTGCAAATGTTGGGTCCAAGATCGTGTCCTCCTTCCGTCTTCATTATCAGTTCTATTATATCCTCTTTATCACCTAAATTTCAGCTAGTACAAAAACAAAAAAGAATGGTAACCATAATCATATCATGGTACCATTCCTAATTAAATTAATATTTTACGGGTAGATCCGGTTAAGCATTCGTGGGAATGGAATAGCTTCACGAATATGTTCTTCTCCAGTGATCCAAGTAACCATTCTTTCTAGCCCCAAACCAAAACCTGAATGAGGTACGCTGCCGTATCTACGCAAGTCTAAGTACCACTGATAGTCTTTTTCATTTAGACCAGCCTTTTTAATTTGAGCTTCCAAGTAAGCGGCATCTGTTGCACGCTCTGAACCACCGATAATTTCTCCATAACCTTCAGGAGCTAACAAATCAGCACAAACCACCAAGTCTTCCCGTGTAGGATGCGGCTTCATATAAAACGGCTTAATAGCCTTAGGATAATTAACAACAAACACCGGTTGGTTAAAATGATTGGCCAGGTAAGTTTCTTCTGGAGAACCAAAATCAGCGCCCCATTCTAATCCATCAAATTCACCGGAATCTTGTAACAATTTAACAGCTTCATCATAAGAAATACGAGGATAAGGCAACTTAGTATAATTTTTCAATAATCCTTTATCTCGACCCAGAAGTGTCAAAGCATAATCACAGTGATCTAAAACACTTTGTACCAAATAAGCAATGTAACGCTCCTGTAATTCTAAACTTTCTTCTTGATGCATAAATGCCATTTCCGGCTCGATCATCCAAAACTCGATCAAATGACGCCGTGTTTTGGACTTTTCAGCACGGAAAGTCGGACCAAAAGTAAACACTTTACCATAAGCCATTGCCCCAGCTTCTGCATAAAGCTGCCCTGATTGAGAAAGATAGGCATCTTTGTCAAAATATTCAGTATGAAAGAGTTCAGTCGTTCCCTCCGGTGCACTGCCAGTTAAAATCGGTGCATCA
This sequence comes from Ligilactobacillus acidipiscis DSM 15836, assembly GCF_001435755.1. GTDB lineage: Bacteria > Bacillota > Bacilli > Lactobacillales > Lactobacillaceae > Ligilactobacillus > Ligilactobacillus acidipiscis. The sequence goes on from NZ_AZFI01000003.1 coordinate 2,478, forward strand.
AATTTGATGAAACCTTCCTGATTGAAAAATTCGAAGGTCGCCCGTGTAATTTCATTACGAACTTGCATGTTTGCAAATTGTTTCTTGGAACGTAACCAGAGATGACGATGATCCATCAAAAAATCAGTCCCATGTTCTTTAGGGGTGATCGGATAATCTTCACTTTCACCTACAACAGTAATATCTTCGATCTCAATTTCATAACCAAAATGAGAGCGAGAATCCTCATGTATCGTTCCAACAACGTACATGCTAGTCTCTTGTTTTACTTCCTTAGCTAATTCGAACACTTCAGGTTCAACATTGTTTTTGACAACTACTCCCTGAAAATAAGCTGAGCCATCACGTAATTGTAAAAAAGCGATCTTTCCGCTCGAACGTTTATTTGTCAACCAGACACCGATTTTAACTTTCTGATTAACATGATTTTTTGAGTCAATAATACTAATAGTTTCCACGAATTTTCCTCCTACATATGTAATTTCATAAACTTCTTGATCCTGTGAATACTTTCTTCCAAGCTATCATCACTGGCAGCATAAGTTAAACGAACAAACCCCGATTGTCCAAATGCTTCTCCTGGTACCAAAGCGACATGGACTTCATCCAACAACTGCTTAGTAAACTCCGTCGTTGACGTTATCCCTGTCAGTTTCAAAGCTTCAGTAATATCTGGAAAGAAATAAAATGCCCCCTGTGGTTTAACAGGAAATGAAAACCCAGGAATTTCCATCAATTTAGGATAGAAACGATTCAAACGCTCCTCATAGGTCAAGCGCATTTTTTCTATCTCGCTTTCCGATAATTCAATCGCCGCTAGTGCAGCATACTGACTGACTGCTGTTAAATTGCTTGTCGTTTGGCCAAGCAGAGCATTGATTTTTGAAATCAGCGGAATAGGACCAGCAATGAAACCGACACGCCAACCAGTCATCGCATATGACTTAGAGAACCCGCTGACCAAGACAGTATGTTCTCTGATACGGCCGTCAAATTCAAAAGCAGAATGAAATTCAGTCTGGTCGTAAACCAAATCACGATAAATATCGTCAGTGATCAAAGTTAGATCATTATCAGCAGCCCATTGGGCAATTCTCAATAACTCATCTCTAGAATAAACTAGACCAGCAGGATTTTGTGGCGAGTTTATGATCAGCACTTTGCTGTGAGCAGTTAATTGTTTTTCTAAGTCATTTACACCAACTTTACCTGACTTAGCAGTTGGATATACAAAGACTGGTTTGCCACCTGCAAGTTTGACCTGTTCACCGTAACTGACCCAAAAAGGCACGGGAATAAGTACCTCATCGCCAGGATCTAATAATGCTTGACCTAATAAATATAAAGCAAATTTAGCACCTGTGGTCACTGAAACATTAGCGGCTGAGAAATCAGTTTGGTATTGCTGATTAATTTTAGCTGCGATCGCCTTTTTTAAGGGCAAGATCCCACTGGCAGCTGTATAAGAATCAACTTTTCCATGTTGGATCGCAGAAATTGCTTTGTCCCTAATAGTCTGTGGTGTCGAAAAATCGGGCTCCCCAGCTGTCAAATTGATCACATCGACCCCCGAAGCAGCTAATTGCATAGCCTGATCAGACAAAGCGATCGTTGCAGAAGGCTGTAAATTTTGGACGCGTTGCGATAATTTCATTTGATAACCCCCTTTTATTATAAGTTTTGTATTTCCTTGATCACTGCTCCGTTTTTAAAAGTTAACAGTGAATAACAAAGGTTTCCTTTTTGATTCAAGTAAGTTACTTCCCAGACTGGATGTTTTTTGGCCGAATCCATTCCTAAAGCAACGTTTAAGACCTTCTTAGGTTTTCTGTTTGAAACTATCAAAGCACGTGCCTGTTTGGCCGAGATCCCCTTGTTAGCTGCATAGACATTGATCCGTTTATTATTGCCAGAAATGATCGCATAGAGCTTCTCGCCTTGCTTATTGTTACCTTCAACGGTACGATAGCTTCTTCCTTCACGTTGAAATTCAAAGTAGTTCGTTTTCTTTGTAATGTGGGCATATTTTTCAGCTAGCAGAGCTGCTTTTTGCTCGTTTGACTCATATGGCCTCATCGCACCACGAAAAAAGACAAATATCAATAACAACAATGCTATCAAAATTGACCAAATGATTTTGTTTTTTGATCCATTATTTTTTCTCATTTTTTACCCTATTCCTTGCTCACACATTAAAAATCTTATCAGACACTAATCAATTATACCAATCCTGCGATCTTCTTTAAAGATTGAGCTAAATGTTTTTAAAAAAATTTTGTAAATTATCACCTAGTTCGGCTGTTTTTCGCCTTTCTAGTTTAACGCCTGCAGGAAATGATTTTTCAAAAACGACCCCATATTTTTTAGTCAAGATCCGTGGATCAAGTAAAACAAACGCGCCAATATCTGTCTTTGTTCTGATCAACCGTCCAAAACCCTGATTTAATTTGATCACTGCTTCAGGTAAAGCTATTGTTGAAAAAGGATTTTCTCCTAGTTTTTCTGCTTTGTGGTACCTGGCCTGATTAATTACTGAATCAACTGCTTGGAAAGGTAAGCGCGTTACGACCAGCAACTCCAGATCATCATGCGGCAAATCGACACCTTCCCAAAAACTACCGGTCCCTAGTAAAATAGCCTGATGTTCATGATCCATTAAAAAGCGTTTTTTAATTTTTTCTACCCCACCAGAGATTCCCTGAGCCAAAACATTCTTGGTCCTAGTCAGCCCCTTTTGCTGTAACAACTGATAAACATCAGCAATTGTCTGAAGCGAATTAAACAAGATCAAAGTCTGTCGTGGTACCTTACTACATATCTCAGAAATAGTGTCTGCCAGATATTTACAGTATTCTTGCTGATCGACGACCCCAACATCAGGAGCATCCATAGCAACCATAGCTGCGACCTGCTTTCGATAATCAAAAGATGAATCATACTGCGAGATCTGTGTCTTTGCAGGTAGATCAAGATTAGTTGGAATAAAGTTTTTGATTTCTGGTAATGAAAGCTCTGCTCCTGTTAATAATGTATGCTGAAAAGATTCATAAATATGATTTTTCAAAAAGTTCTTGGTCTCCATTAAACCACTATGGATCCGCAAGTGAGCGCCTTTCACATTGGACTTAGTCAACCAGATTATTTGACTCTCAAATAATTCTTCCAACTGATCCAAATCGAATAATTTCCAATTTTTTAGCTCCTTAGTCAAAGAGCGAGCTAGTGTGAAATAATCATTCAACAATTTATTTTGAACCGAGCTCAAGTGCAATGTCGTACTTTGTGTCATAAATTTCTTATATAGCTCACGATCAACCTGGACTAATTTCCTATAAGCACTAGCTACTGTTACAAACTCAGCTAAGTGTCCCTTGATAAAACCACGTATTTTTTTTGGGCGCAACAATTGTTCATAGTACTCACTTTGACTAGCATTACCACCGACAAAAGTCGCAGCAAGATCATTTCTTAATTGAGGTACCCGCGAATCGATCACCCTAATAACTTGCAACAAATGTTTAAACTCCGAGCTAGTTATAAAACCCGACCCAACAAGATCGATGAAGGAATACGATTCATGTGATCTAATTTTGACAAGTAGTGAATCTGCTAAGATCTTGATCTCATCAAAATCTAAAGTTTTCCTATTATTTTTAATTGTCATTGGTGCCAAGTGCTGTGCCTCATCAACGACTAATAAGCTGTTTGGCCCACTCAATTCCTCAATATGGCTGCTTAAATACGCATGATTAGTCAAAACAAAATCAGCATTTTTTTCAGCCAGTTTCTTTCTTCTCAGAAAATCGACGGAATAAAAAGGGTTGTCGCTATCCAATTCTTCAACGCCACGATGGTGGATCTCGTTAAACAATGGATCTTGTAATTTAGTCAAATGCAACTCATCAAAATCACCAGTTTTTGTTTCCATCAGCCAAACCATGATCCTCATTTGTAATAGATTTGTGTGAGAATTTTGCGTGCGTTTCAAAGATTGTGCAAAACGAGCCAAGTCGATGAAATGGTAGTTACCCTTTAAAGAAACTACAGAGCACCCAAATGGCAGTATTTTTTTTAAAAGAGAAAACGCATTTTCTTGGAGTTGAGTTTGTAAGACATTGGTTGCAGTGCTGATCACTACCTGCTTTCCCTGTCCAGTTTGATAAGCAGCGGGAAACAAATAACCTAATGTCTTACCAGCCCCTGTTGGTGCATCGATCACCCGTACCAAATCTGAGCCGTTAAAAAATTCAAACGTTTCATCCATCATTTTTACTTGTTGCAAACGAACATCGATCAGGCCTGTAAAAAGCTTTTCTTTTTCGACTAATTCAAATGGATAATCAAGTGGAGCCAGAGTGTCTTTTGAAAAAATCGGTCTTTGAATGATCAACCCGGCAACAGACATTAAGTCAGCGGGCAGTTTAGTTTCTTGTTTACTTTTTTGCTCATACGCTTCTTTAAAGCAATCAACAGTATCTAACTCTAACTGCCTTCCTCTAAGACTTAATTCTTCTAATAATGTTAATGGAAAATCAGCGATCCGTTCCCGGAGTTTAATAAAAAGCGCTGCCGTTGTTCGCGCGTCGCTTGCTGCATTATGCGGTTGCTCATGTGTCAAAGACAAAAAGTGACTGACATCTGATAATCTATACGATGGTAAAGTCGGTAAAACGATTTGTGCTAATTGAACTGTGTCGATCCCTTTAAGATCTAGCTCTGGATAACCTACACGTACCAATTCACTATTCAAAAAATTATAATCAAAGGCAATATTATGTGCGACAAAGGTCGTATTTTGTAACAAAGAATAAATGGTCCCTGCCATTTCTTCAAAGCTTGGGGCCTTCTTGACATCTTTATCACTGATATTGGTTAATTGCGAAATCTCTGGGGGGATCGGTTGTTTAGGATCGATCAGCGTTGAAAACTCGTTAACGATCCGTTTATGCTGTACGAAAGTACAACTAAATTGAATGATTCGATTAGTCCCATTGATGGCAGTTCCCGTAGTTTCAAGGTCCACCACGGCATATGTTTTTCGACTACTCATTTTTTCACCACTTCTACAAATTGATCAAATCAAAAGTGTATATTACAATCGTTGATATTACCAGTATTGGCGCTTTTTGTCCACTTCTACTAGTTACACTAAACACTTATTCGTGCTGTTCGAATAAGTTGTTTTTTTGAAAATACGATTCGACTAAGAATTTTCATTGTCTGATTTGGTGCTAAAATGTATAATTATGTTGCTTAGCAATTAAATCTAATCACGGAGTCCAATGAAAAGGACCAAAAATTTGCTACAAATAACAGTGAGAGGAAGTTTAATTAACCATGAAACAAAAAGCAGACGGTATCGGCCATAGTCACGCTAAAATAATTTTGATAGGTGAACATTCGGTCGTATACGGACAGCCGGCAATTGCTCTTCCTTTGACAACGATTCAAACAGAAGCAAAATTGTTTTTTACAAATGATGACCAACAACTTATACAAAGTTCGTATTTTGATGGACCTGTTAACGAGATGCCTCCCGCTATGTTGGGAATATCACACTTGCTAAAAAATATCTTAGCACAGGCACATCAAGAAAAAAGTAGTTTTATTTTGAAAATAAGAAGTCAATTACCTGCTGAACGCGGCATGGGATCTTCGGCGGCGGTCGCGATCTCCATCATTCGCTGCTTATATGATGCATTTGGCCTTAAGTTAACACATAGCCAAACACTACGTCTAGCAAACATCTCCGAAACTGACACCCATAAAAATCCTAGTGGGCTGGATGCTGCTACTGCTGCCAGTGAAAATCCGATCTGGCTGATCAGAGACCAGGAGCTAGTGCCATTACCTATCACCATGAATGCTTACATTTTGATTTGCGACAGTGGGGTCAAGGGGCAGACGGGCAAAGCAATCAAGATCGTGCAAAACAATCTGACTAATGAACCGCAAAAAACTAAGGCCCACCTGGCCCACTTAGGTCGATTGTCAATTGAGGTCAGGGAACAATTAGCAAAAAATGACGTTTTTGGTTTAGGCAGATCCTTAAATTCAGCGCAAAAGCATTTGAATGCGATCGGCGTCAGCAGCCAAAACTTGGAAGATCTGATCCACCTTGCTTTACAAAATGGCTCACTTGGCAGTAAATTAACTGGCGGTGGTCGTGGCGGTTGTTTCATCAATTTGACCAAAAATCGGGCAACTGCTGAAAAGTTAGCAGCTGTTTTACAAAAGCACGGTGTTACAAAAAGTTGGATCCAACCACTGTCATCTGAAATTGGAGGTTTATAATGCAACATTTGCAAGCTGCTGCTCGTGCACATACCAATATCGCGTTGATCAAATATTGGGGCAAAAAAGACCAAAACTTGATTTTGCCAATGAACAGCTCTCTATCATTGACTTTGGATAAATTTTATACAGATACTTTTGTTGAATATTTGCCTAATTTACATGGAGATATCTTTTTCTTAAATGGTAAACAAAAAGTTGACCCTAAAATCAAAATTTTCATGAACCTCATTCGTCAAGTTACTGGACTGAACGTCTACGCACAAATCAAATCAACTAATCATGTTCCTACTGCGGCAGGCTTAGCTTCTTCTGCATCCGCCTATGCAGCCTTATCGTTAGCAGCGACTGCAGCCGCAGGTAAAATATATAGCAAAACTGAACTGTCACGAATTGCACGTCGCGGGTCCGGTTCTGCCACACGTTCAGTCTTTGGCAACTTTGTTGAATGGGTTGCCGGAAACGACGATCAAAGCTCTTATGCGCGCCCAGTCAAAATAATGAACGACTGGGACATTAGGATGGTGGCGATCGTCGTCGATTCTCGTCCCAAAAAGATTTCATCGCGTTCAGGTATGCAAACTGTGGTAGAGACCTCACCCTTTTATCATTCGTGGGTCAAAACAGCTAACGAAGACTTGAAGAATATTAAAAAAGCACTGAAAAATGGCTCGTTTGAAACATTTGGCACTATTGCTGAAAGCAATGCTTTGAAAATGCATGCTTTAAATTTGAGTGCTTCGCCTCATTTTAACTACTTTGAACCCCAAAGCCTGGTAGCAATGAATGCTGTAGAAGATATGAGAACACAAGGTGTACAATGTTACTACACGATGGATGCTGGTCCAAATGTGAAAGTCATTTGTAAAAACAAGGATCTTGATGTTATATTAGAACAGTTGCACCGTTATTTTCCCAGTGACCACCTGTTCGTGGCAGCACCTGGGCCTGGAGTTGAATTATTAAACAATTAAGAAATAATTTCCTGAAAGGGTCTGATTTATTTGATTAAGGTCAAAGCCCCCGGCAAACTTTACCTAGCGGGTGAATACGCCGTCGTTGAGACCGGTTATCCCGCGATTTTAGTAGCATTAAACCAATTCGTCCATGTGTCGGTCGAAGAAAGCCATGACTATGGTTCGATCATTTCGCGGCAATACCAGGAAGAATCTCTGTATTGGAAAAGACAAGGTAATCAAATGATATTTGATAACCGCGATAATCCATTCCACTACATTCTTTCTGGAATTAAAATTACCGAACAATATGCTCAGACTTTGGGCAAAAAAATGCAGTGCTATCATCTAAAGATCGACAGCGAACTTGACAGTCCAGATGGCAAAAAATATGGTCTAGGTTCTTCGGCTGCTGTAACTGTCGCAACCGTTAAAGCATTATGTGCTTTTTATGAATTACCAGTTTCAAAGGATGAACTATTTAAATTAGCGGCTATCGCCCACTTCGAAGTTCAAGGAAATGGCTCACTAGGCGATATTGCGGCCAGTGTTTATGGCGGATATATCGCATATCACTCATTTGACAGAGAATGGTTGACTCTCGCACGAAAAGAGTATTCATTGAATGAACTGGTAAAGCTAACATGGCCACAGTTAAAAATTGAACTCTTAGATCCTCCAACGGATCTTAATCTTTTAATTGGTTGGACTGGCTCACCTGCCTCAACTTCACAACTGGTCGATGTTGTTGGTCTAAAAAAGGCAGAGAAAAAAGCTAAATACAACCTTTTCTTAAAAGAAAGTGACGCTTGTCTACAAAAAATCATTGCCGGTTTTCATCACGGATCCCTCAAAGAGGTTCAAGAAGGTTTACAGCAAAATCATAAAAGTTTGCAGAAAATGGCACAATTCAGTAACTTAAACCTTGAAACAGCTAAGTTACAGCGCTTGATCAAAATTGCTGAATCTTTTGGCGGTGTGGCTAAGTCCTCTGGTGCCGGAGGCGGCGATTGTGGGATCGTAGCACTAAACAAAGTTATCGATCCGCAAAAGGTCTACAATAAATGGCAGGCTGAAGGAATAGAACCATTAAATTTAAAAGTACATTACGTAGTCGATTAGACTGAAAGGAGTTCCAGCATGGATATTCAAGCACATCGCAAAGACGAACATGTCATCATCGCCGAAAAGCTGTACCAAGAAAGTGCTTCGAATGATCTTGGCGAAGTGCAATTGCTCTTGGATAGTCTTCCTGAGCTGTCTCTTGAGGAGATCGACATTTCAACCAAATTAGCCGGAAGAGATATTTCGGCTCCTTTTTTTATAAACGCAATGACCGGAGGAAGTCCTGAAACTGGAAAAATCAACCGTCGTTTATCCAAAATCGCGCAAGTCAATAATTTAGCATTAGCTACTGGATCGCAAAGTGTCGCTTTGCATGATAAAGAAGCCGTGCACTCTTTTAAAGTTGTACGTGAAAATGACCCGACAGGTTTTATAATTGCGAACTTAGGCGCATCTCATGGTATCGAAGACGCCTTAAAAGCAATTGAAATGACAGCAGCCCAAGCACTTGAGATCCATTTAAATCCTGCTCAGGAATTAGTCATGCCAGAAGGAGATCGTGAATTTTATTGGCTGGAACAATTAACTGGTTTGATCCGTCAAGGCCCTGTTCCCGTGATTATTAAAGAAGTTGGAATGGGTTTATCCCCCAAAACTCTAGCCAAGTTGCAAAAAATCGGAGTCCAGTATATTGATGTTGCTGGTTATGGTGGAACTAACTTTATAGAGATCGAAAACGAACGTCGCCATAGAAAAGAATATTCTTTTTTAAAAAATGTCGGCCTTTCAACAGCTAAATCATTATTAGCAGCGCAAAAGTTTTCCAACGATTTCTCGATCACCGCATCTGGTGGGATCAGAACCGCTTTGGATATTGTAAAATGCTTAGCTTTGGGCGCAGATAATGTCGGCATATCAGGTTTCTTTTTGCATACTTTGATCAAACAAGGTGATGAAGGATTAGATCGAACGGTCAAAGACTTAAAAAAACAGATAGCAAAAATAATGCTTTTACTGGGATGCAAAAATATTGCTGAACTACATGAGCAAAAAGTCATCTTATCAGCCGAATTACAAGCTTTTCGAAATCAATTATAATTAATTTGCATATAGCAAAAAGCCACAAATCAACTACCTTAGTTTGTGGCTTTTTAAATATTTTGTATTATACAACTAAAAGTCGGGCTTCAAACCTTAATCCTTTAGGAAAGAAATTTTTCACTGTACCATTAACTAATTTGCCAAATGCAAACGGCTTACCCTCACACACTAGTAGTTTCCAACCATTTCTCAAGGACGAGCCTCCAGCTAAAATCGTTTCACCATGGACATACTTCGCCCAATCATCATGTGAAACTTCTAAAATCTGACTACAATCTTGCGGCTGCAACGCTAATGCTAAAGTATATGCAGGCTCAAATCGTTTCTTTTTAAATTGTCCCAATAACAATCCTGGACGCATAAATTTCAAATGTGAGATGTCTGGCCAAGAATGCTGATAAAAGTATAAATGATCACCATAACATCTTAAGTCTGCCAGTGAAAAGTGAAATCCATCAGTCAAAACAGCAGAAAAATCCTCCCAAAGTGCTAGTTGTTCTTTCGTCAAACTTTGTCGTTGATTCATTCGTTTCTTTTTGACTTTTTTGACTGAGACTGCAGCTTTTTTCGGACGCGTATCAGTCAACTTCGCAATAAAATGGCCGTCACCTTTAAAATGATGGGGCCACAATCTAACTGCATCGCTTAGATCTGAGTTAGAATCAGCAAATTCCGGTCGTCCATCATCCATCCCTGGGTACTTTTTTATAGGTTGGATCTGTAAAGCAGGATATTGCTCTAACAGCCATTCAACGACCTGTTCATCCTCTTCTGGTGCAAAAGTGCAAGTTGAATAGATTATCGAGCCTCCGGGGGCTAACATCTGATAAGCCGAGGTAAGGATCTCTTTTTGCCTTCCGGCACACTGCTGAGGATAATCCTTATTCCAATATGAGACTGCCTGATGGTCCTTGCGAAACATGCCTTCACCTGAACATGGTGCATCTACTAGGATCTGGTCGAAATAATCTTGAAAAACTTCGGCTAATCTAGCTGGCGACTCATTTAAAACAATGACGTTTTTAGCACCGATCCGTTCAACATTTTCTGCCAAAATCTTAGCTCGCGCATGATTGATCTCATTTGAGACCAACAATCCTTGATTATTCATCAATGAAGCCACCTGAGTCGATTTACCGCCAGGCGCAGCACAAAGATCAAGGATCCTAGCTTTAGGAGCAACAGTCACGTTTTCTGCAACATACATCGCACTCAGATCTTGACTGTAAACATAACCGCTCTGATGTTCTAAAGACTTGCCGCTAACTGAACCGTAATAGCCATATTTGGTATATTCCACTGGTTTATTTAGGGCATATTGAATTTTTTGTGGATCTGATTTAAGTGGATTGATTCGAAAGCCTTTTTCTGAAGGCTGATCAAAAGTAGTGAAAAAAGCGTCAGATTCCTCACCTAGTAAATTACGATATTTATCTATAAATTCTTGCGGTAACTTCATTTACTTTTTTTAATACCCCCTTTTACAAAAAATTTAAATAATAAACTAACTGCTCCAAAGCATGATATTAAATAAAGAATTAACGCAGCATAGTTTTGAATACTAAAAGTCAAACAACCAATAAAAGTGCCCGCTAAGATGCCCAATCCGCTAAACAATGAGTAACTAGCCCATTCATTCAAAGCCAATTGTGCGACCTTAGCACCTGCTTTGAGTATATGAGTATAAAATTTGTGTGAAGAAAAACGCCACAAAAAAATCTCAATTGCCATCACAGCGAAAATTCCCAAAAGACCTATCAATTCAAGCCAATGCGTAGTTGCCCATTCCCATCTAGTCATTACAAACTGTTGTGAATGGCTTTTCTGAATCTCACTGATCGGCAAAATGGCTTTGATCTCAGCAGCCTGCAAATTTTTGTCGCCATCGATCATAATATCATACTGTGATGCCTTCATCTGTTGTAACTTCTTTTGTGAAGGTGCAATAAAAATTTGCCGATCTAAATTAGAACTGATCTTTTCGCCCATGACACCTATGACGGGCACATATCTTCCGTTAAGTTTTAAATATTGCTGATCCTTGGGTTTATATAACTTTTGATTCAATTTTTGTCCAACGACAGCCACACTTAAATCAGAAACAAAATCATTTTTAGAAAAAAAGTTGCCAGACACCATTGGCGGCGTCGCGAATGACCCTTTTCCATAAAAATAGGTCAACTTTTTAGAACCACGTGGTCGATAGTGAACTTGGATGTCATCGATTTTTTTTGCATCATTTAGCTTCTGATCGATCTGAGCAGCGGTCCAATTCTTTTTAAGCCGAACTTGATACGCGTCCATTGACAAATTATGATCATTTAATTTAATTACGACGTCACGTTGCTGGATCTGAAAAAAAATAAACACGGCCAAAAAGGCTAGACAAGCGTTCAAAAATGTCAAAAAAGTTTTATTTCTAAACAAATCAGTTAACTCCTTCTAATATTAATGGATACCTAAAGCCATTTTTGCATACCGTGTCATGCGGTCGATCGTCCATTCCGGCTCCCAAATAAATTCCACATCGACTTTTTTAATTTCAGGCACATCTTTTAAAGCAGATTCAACCATATCCGCCAATATATTTGTCAGTGGACAACCAATAGTTGTCAACGTCATTTCTATCAAACATGTCCCATCATCTTCTAAATCCACATTGTAAATCAACCCCAAATTAACAATATCAATTCCTAATTCCGGATCGATCACTGTTTGCAAGTGCGCTATAATATCATCTTTGATCTCTTGAGTAGTTCTTGCTTGCTCTTGCATATCCTTCAGACTCCTTTATTGAAGATAGTTAATAAATTTTTGAACCATTTCTTGTGTTACATCATACGATAGCTTATGCTTTGCACCATGACTAATATGGATCGACACATTTTGTGCCGCCGGGATATCTTTGACTGATTTTCCAAAATTTTCAGTAAGATCACATGGTACTTTCTCATCAGCATCACCATGCCAAAAATGTAGTGGTCGTTGCATGATCTTTTCCGGATGCAACGAGAGGTCATATTTTGTCAATAATTTCAATTGATTCTTTTTATATGCTGGAGAAATTTCAACATCACTTGGCAGTGCAGACAGGATCTGTTGACAAAATTCCACAGGGTGTGGTGTGCCTGACAAAACGACCCCTGCTTTAATTTCATCATTTGCAGCCATCAACATGCAAGTCGTGATACCTCCCATAGAAAAGCCGCCAACACCGATTTGATCATTTAGTATCAGATCATGTTCTCGATAATAATTAATAAGTTGTGTAAACTCTTGGACAGACTTTAAAGGGACCTCCCAAAATGAAAGGAAATGATCCGTAACTTTTCCTTCAGCCCGTACCCCATGATACAAAGCCTCAGGTAAAATTACCCTGAATCCGCGCTTGGCCAATTCATACCCTTGAGTTAAAACGACTTCTTTGCAATTAGTCCAACCATGATAAAATACTATTAAAGGCAGCTTTTCGCTGGTGCTAACGGCATCGACTACTTCCAAGACCGGTAGACTAGCAACCTGTTTTTCACTAACGCTGATCATCTGATTCCCTCCAATTACTTAACAAACTAAATTATAGCAAAGATAGGCTAGATTATACATCCTTATTGATTTAAAGCTTCGTTAAATTTTAGTATAGCTAAACTTTTACTCTGAATGAATTTGTGTGGTCTTAAAACTTTCTTCTCATAGCTGTCTCTGCCATTAATTGATACCGCATGCATCCACGCATTACCTTTCCCAAAATAAACTTTTGGGACCACTAAATTGCTCATTTCAAACTTTAGCTGGCAAATTTTGTCTGATTATGCTAATTTTAACCTATTACCATTAAATTTAGGGGGCTTAAAACATGCAAAGAAAATTGATTTCACTTGATTTAGACGGAACGACCCTGACTTCCACCAAAAAGATCTCACCTAAAACTAAACAAATTTTACAAAAAGCCACAGATATGGGACATGTCGTTACTATCGTAACTGGTCGCTCAGATCAAATGGCCATTGATTATTATGATGAATTAAATTTGGATACACCTATGATCAATTTCAATGGTGCCCTTGGACATATGCCGCATCGTCACTGGAAGGATGCTTATGAGATCACATTTGAAAAAAAGATCGTATTAGAAATACTTGCAGCTAAAAGCACATTGGGGATCCAAACTATTGCGGCACATGGACAAGGACTTACATTAACAGATTCGACTGATAGTTCAATTTCGCCTTTTTTCCCTGCAGCTTCGCGTTCCCAGGAAATATTAAACCAAATTAACCTGACAAAAGATCCGTCTGCGATCACAATGCTAGTCGATCCATATAAAAAAGAAACGATCACTCATCAGCTTCAACAGACTTATGATTCAGACGTGACAGTCAGCGTCTGGGGCGGCCCAGCACCAGTCTTGGAGCTTTCACCCAAAAATATCAATAAAAAAGTCGGACTTAAATCTCTTTCTAAATACTACGGCATTCCCCGCGAAGATATCATCGCTTTTGGTGATGAACAAAATGATGTTGAAATGTTAAGTTATGCTGGGACTGGTGTTGCTATGCAAAATGCTGCTCCATGGATCCGTGATATTGCCGACAATATCACACCGGTCGATAACGATCATGATGGAATTGCGCAATATTTAGAACAAAATCTTGCGTTGTGATTTATTCAATAATTAATATTAATTTAAAACTGCGGAGCTGTGGTTTTCCACAAACTCCGCAGTTTTTGCTTTTTTTCACTCATTATTCAACTTCTAGATGCAACATATCTGCATAAGTTTCTCTTTTAAGAACTAACTGTGAATGGCCATTCTCACAAAAAACGACGGCGGGACGCCCATTTCGGTTATAATTAGAAGCCATCGAATATCCATAAGCACCCGTAGAAGGTATTGCCAAAATATCCTCCGGATGGACCTCTGGCAGATCCTGATCAGCGACTAAAACATCTCCAGATTCACAATACTTACCCACAATAGTAGCTTTTTGAGTAGTCCGAGCATTGGGGGCAGCAGCTAAAAAGGCAGTGTACTTTGCCCCATATAACGCTGGCCGAATGTTATCCCCCATCCCGCCATCGACGGCGATAAAGTTACAGATCCCTGGGACCTTTTTAGTCGAACCAGTTGTATAGAGAGTTGTTGCAGCTTCACCGACCAATGAACGCCCCGGCTCGATCCAGATCTCAGGTAACATAAGGTCGTTTTTTTGTGCCTCCGCTTGAACTGTTTGCACGATAGTTTTGACAAATTGCGCGGGTCCTAACGGATGATCATCTTCATTATATTTGATGCCAAAACCCCCACCAAGATTTAAAACTTGTGCATCAAAGTTAAACTCATCTTTCCACTGTTTCAACAATTGAACCATTTTAACGGCTGCCATTTCAAACCCAGCAACTGCGAAAATCTGTGAACCAATGTGGCAATGAACACCCAGCACCTCTAAATTATCAGCATCCAGCAACATCGTCAATGCTTTTTTGGCTTGACCAGAATCCAAATCAAAACCAAATTTAGAGTTAGACTGTCCTGTTGAAATATATTTATGTGTCTCAGCTTCGATCCCTGGGGCTACTCGCAAAACTACACTTACCTTCTTATTTTGCGCGGAACAGATCTCATCTAAGAGTTCGATCTCATAAAAATTATCAACAACAATACAACCAATATTTTCTTGGACGGCATATTCCAACTCAGCCGGTGTTTTATTATTTCCGTGAAATTCGATCATTTCTGGGTCCATTCCGCCCTTTAATGCGGCATAGAGTTCTCCACCGGAAACTACATCACAACCAACATCGTCTTCTGACAAAAGACGATACATAGCTAAAGAAGAAAAAGCCTTACTAGCGTACACAATTCGATGCTTGATGCCGGCATTTAAAAAAGTCTTTTTAAACGCCGCAATTTCTTGTTTTATGACACTCGTATCATAGGCAATTACTGGTGTACCATATTTTTGGGCCAATTCTATACTGTCTACTCCGCCGATTTGTAAGTGACCAGCTTGATTTTTTTGTACATTGTCAGGCAAATTAAAGACCTCCACTAAATATCAAATTCTCAAATAAATTAGATTCTTTAATCAGTATCTTACTTAAAGTAGCGGTAAAAAGCAATATCTCCAATCTAAAAACAAAAATAGATATCCAGCCTACTATAATTTAAGAAAATTTATGATAAGATAGCTATAAATAAGAGATTTTTGCAAACATCCAAAAACTACCTACTAGTTATCAAAGGAGAAAATAATGCCATTTAATAAAGATGATTTTTCAGCATGTACCAGCATTCTAGCCGGTAAAAAGGCCACAATCGATGGTTCAACAATTATTGCAAGAAACGAAGATTCTAAAAGTGCTTGGCCTAAGCATATGCAGATCCATGCTCACAAAGAATATAGTGAACCCCAAAAGTTCGTTTCACCAGACAATGGTTTCAAACTTTCTTTGCCGACTGTTCGTGCAAAATATTCTGCGACACCGGAGTGGACCGATAAATTCGGTGTCTTCGAAGAAGATGGAATAAATGAGTACGGTGTTGCCATGAGTGCTACAGAAAGCGCCTACGCCAACGAACGTGTTTTAGGCTATGATCCGCTCGTTAAGGACGGTATCAGTGAAGAAGCTATGCTGACAGTTATTTTACCGTATGTCCACACTGCGCGTGAAGGTGTAAATCGATTAGGAGAAATAGTAGAAAAATATGGTACCAGCGAAAGCAATGGTGTCTTATTTTCTGACCAAAATGAAGTTTGGTATCTCGAAACAGGGAGTGGCCACCAGTGGGTCGCACAACGAATTCCAGATGATTCATATGCGATAGTGGCTAATCAATTAGCCATCCAAGAAATCGATTTTTCACAACCAAATAATTTTATGTATGCCAAAAATATACGGAAATTTGTTTCTGAGAATCATTTGAACCCCCAACCAAACAGTTTCAATTTTCGCAATATTTTTGGCACTCACGATCTTTCAGATGAAATATATAGTACACCACGGGTGTGGTATGGTCAAAAAGTATTCAATCCTGAAATAAAGCAAGAACCTATGAGTCAAGATTTGCCTTTTATTAGAAAAGCTGACCGCTTATTAGGCCTAGACGACTTCAAATATGTCTTGGGCTCACATTTTCAAGATACGCCTTATGATCCGCTCGGCTTTGGAACAGAGGAACAGAAGCATAAATTCCGCCCGATCAGCCTGGCAAAAACTCAAGAATCTCATATTTTGCAGCTCCGTCCTGAGCTTCCTACTGAAATCGCTGGAATTCACTGGTTGGCTATGGGCGTCACTGCCGAAAGCATTTTCATCCCAACATACGCCGGAACGACAGATGTCCATCCAGCCTACAAAGTCGGTCAGCAAAAATATAGCAATGATTCAGCTTATTGGGTATATAAACTTGTTGGTGTCTTAGTTGACGGACATTATACCGAACTCCAAGGATTCTTGAAAGATGCTCAAAAAAATACAAATATCGCACTCAGCAACTTATTGCACCACAGCGACCAAGAAGCCTTGAAACTAACTGGAACGAAATGCACTGAGTATCTAACTCAGCAAAGCATTAAAATGCAGCAACTAGGCCTGGAAAATATGCAACAGCTGATCAGCGAACTAGTAACTGCATCAACAGACCTATCAGTTTTGAACTTTAAAACTGACGCAAACCTGTAAATTTTATTAAGGGTGGTGAATCATTTGCCTGACAATTATCTAACTTTAAACTCTGAACAAACGCGGATCCTTTGCGACCCGATCTTGACTGATGACACCGACTTAGGGGAACATGACTATATCATATTGACTCACATAGATTTTGATACTTTAGATTTATTAGATAATTATGTTGGTTCTAAACCAATTTATTTATCATTTGAGCTTTTTAAATTAATTCAGAAACTAGTCAGAGCTGATTTATTGGAACCAGTTCAAGCAAATTTGAAAATTTTACCTTATAACTATTCTGTGAAATTAGGTGGTATTCAAATGGCTGCCTTTAAAAATGACGATGGCCAATTTGGCAGTTTCACTCTAATTGCCAGAGGAAGTCATAGTACGATCGGGTATTGCGACTCATTTTACAGCCACGGAAATCACAAAAAAAGAATCAAAAAGTGGAAAAAGGCCTTCCGAGAAAAGCAGTTGGACACCTTGATCTTGGGTTCCAAAATTGCGCCGATCTCCGAGCAAAAAAACATCCTATCAGAAAACGGGATGCAAGAAATGTTGCTGAAGTTTATCACTAAAAATCCAGCAGACCAGCCTTTAACCGCCTTACTATCTCCTTTTGACCCAGAACGCCTATACCGCTATGATAAAACGGCTAAACAAAACCAGCGACCGATCGTCTGGGATAAAAATTATCTGCAGTTACTTGAGTCTTTTTATCCATTCGCTGAATTCTTTAGTGCTAAAAATTTACCGACCACAGCTCAAAGTATTATCGTTCAGGTCGAACAAAGCCAACAGTTGAAACATATGAATACTTTCTTGGACCCCGCTTTACTTCACCCGAATGCTGTAAATATTGCTGGCTTGATCTACCAAAAACATCTGTGCGCTCTTACATTAGCCGAACTAAATGAATTCGTGTCATATATTGATCCCGGCCAAGTGATCATGAAAGAAGATCGCAGCTTAGCACAAGATCATTCGATCCCGCAAAAATGGTTACGTTCCTTGGAATTAACGATTTAAAACCACAAAAAAAGAAAGCCGCTTGGCTTTCTTTTTTTCGGTTCTTACTTAATTTGGCTCATAACATCTGAAACAAAATCTTCTTGCTTCTTTTCGATACCTTCACCAACTTGGAAGCGAACAAAACTCTTAACTTTACCATTTTTAGATGCAACATACTTAGCAACTGTTTGGTCTGAGTCTTTAACAAAGTCTTGATCATCCAAGGTAATTTCCGCAAAGTACTTATTCAAACGGCCACTGACCATCTTTTCGATGATTTTTTCTGGTTTACCTTCATTTTTAGCTTCTTCAGTCAAAACTTCTTTTTCATGAGCAACTTGTTCTTCAGGAACTTGATCACGGCTCACAAACTTAGGATTGATAGCAGCAACGTGCATTGCAACATCCTTAGCTGTTGACTCATCGGCACCGGCAACAACTACCAGTGTAGCGATAGAACCACCCATATGCAAGTATGCACCAAAATTGTCACTATCTTCTTTTTCAACGATTTGGAAACGACGCAAGCTAATTTTTTCACCAATAACTTGTGTTGCTTCGATCAATTCATCGTTCAAAGTCCCTTTGTCTGTTTTCACAGCTAATGCTGCTTTAACATCAGCAGGTTTGCTTTCTAAGAGAACTTCACCGATATGCTTAACTAAGTCTTTGAACTTAGCATTTTGTGCAACGAAGTCAGTTTCTGCATTAACTTCAACGATCACTGCAGTATTGCCTGAAACAGTAACACTGGCCAAACCTTCAGCAGCAACACGATCACTCTTCTTAGCAGCTTTAGCTATTCCTTTTTCACGTAAGAAATCAATGGCTTTTGCCGAGTCACCTTCTGTTGCGACTAATGCTTTTTTGGCGTCCATCATACCAACACCTGTTTTATCACGTAATTCTTTTACTTGAGAAGCAGAAATTTTTGCCATAACTCAATGGCCTCCTTATTAAATATTTTCTTTAAAAAAGCTGCCTCAGACCATTAGGCAAACTTACCCAACATCTAAGACAGCCTAAGTTGAAATTAACTATTCAGCATCTTTATGACCATTGTTGCCTTCAACAGCTTCAACGATATCTTCGATGGAATCTACTTTTTCATCTTTTTTGCCGAATGTTTCTTCGGTAACTTGATCATTTTCTTCGCCCTGGTTTGCTTCGATGATAGCATCTGCCATCTTAGATGTGATCAAACGTACGGCACGAATAGCATCATCGTTTGATGGGATCTTAACGTCGATCTCATCAGGATCAGCGTTTGTATCAACCATAGCAACGATCGGAATGTTCAATTTTTGAGCTTCCTTAACTGCAATTCTTTCTTTACGTGGATCAACAATAAAGACTGCATCTGGAATACGAGGCATGTCTTCAATACCACCAAGGAACTTCTCGAGTTTTTCCATTTGTTTGGTCAACTGAGCAGCTTCCTTCTTAGGTAAGATATCAAATGTGCCATCTTCAGACATTTTCTTTAAGTCTTTCAAACGTTTGATACGTGACTGGATAGTATTCCAGTTAGTCAAAGTACCACCTAACCAACGATGGTTAACATAGTATTGACCAGCACGAGTTGCTTCTTCTTCGATCGAATCTTGTGCCTGTTTCTTTGTACCAACGAAAAGAACAACACCATCATTTTCGGCTGTTTCTTTCATAAAGTTATAAGCTTTATCGATCAACTTAACTGTCTTTTGTAAATCAATGATATAGATACCATTACGTTCTGTAAAGATATACTTCTTCATCTTAGGGTTCCAACGACGTGTTTGGTGTCCAAAATGCACACCAGCTTCAAGCAATTGTTTCATAGTAATAACTGCCATTACTAAATACCTCCGAATATAGTTTTTTTCCTCCCCTGCATTCATTTGGCGAGAACTTATATCTAATAAGCACCACTCGCCCAGCATACAGAGTGTGAATTAGGCACCTAAAAAGGCACCTTTTTTATTGTAAATGATTACGTTGTTAATTGCAATAACATTTGACCTGATCGCCTAAAAATTATTTAGTACTGGATAATTGAACAGTGACGCTCAGTTCTTTTTATTCAGCATTCACGATTGAATCCGCTGTACCTGTCTCAATGACTGACTTTGCACTGTTCAAAGATAGTCTAACCATATTCTTGACAGCCGTATCAGTATAAAATGCAACGTGTGGTGTCACAATTACATTTTCTAATTCACGTAATTCGTTGAAAAGCGGGTCTTTGATTTCTTTTCCCCTCAAATCATGGTTGAATAAGGGGCTTTCATTTTCATAGGTATCAAGACCAGCACCAGCAACTTTTCCACTTTTAAGTCCATCGATCAACGCTGCTGTGTCTATTAAAAGCCCCCGTGCAGTATTGATCAAATAAACACCGTCTTTCATTTCTGAAATAGCCTGGGCATCGATCATATGCTTATCTTTTAACGAAGCTGGCATATGCAAAGTGATTATATCAGCCTTTTGATATAATTCCTCTTTACTGTCAACATAGATACCTTCTGCTGCTAATTTAGAGTCCGGATAAGGATCATAAGCTACGATTTTGGCACCAAAACCACGATAAATAGAAATAGCAGCCTTACCGATTCGGCCGGTTCCGATCACACCGATAGTTTTATCGTGAATTTCTTGGCCAACGTTTCCTTCCCAGCGAAAGTCTTGTTGTTCGCTGCGTTTTCTAAAATTATCAATTTTCCTAAGCAATTGCAATAATAGAGTCACAGAAAATTCAGCAATCGCAGTCGGCGAATATGCTGGCACATTAGTTACTGCAATATTATTCGCTGAAGCTTCTTTGAGATCAACATTGTCAACACCGACATTGCGGATCGAAAAAACTTTGATCCCTAAACTCTGTGCTTTGTTAAATAATGACTTAGGATACTCGCCAGTTTGTAAGGCTAAAACTGCATCATGACCATTGATCTTATCCATTGTTTCGTCTGTCAAAGGATCTTTAATTAAATCAACTTGAATATTATTTTTGGTTGACCATTCCCTAAAGAATGGTTCTTCGTCATCTCTCACTGAAAAAGCAATCATTTTCATATTACTAAAACTCCTTCATGTTTTATATAGCTAAAATTCTTAGAGAAATATAGCATGACTTATATTATACGTGACACAACACATCATTGACTACACAAAAATAAATTCATTAATTTTTTTTAATTGATTCAAGATCGACTCCATGAGCCGACAAAAAGCTTTCTTTTTTAGAACGTGGCTGATGTTTAAACGCATATTCTGCTTTTAGGGCCAGAGACTTACTGTCAAATTCTTCATGATAGATCATTTTAACTGGTCTTCTGACCCTCGTATATTTAGCCCCTCGTCCCGAATTATGCTGCTCTAAGCGCCGTTTTAAATCAGTTGTAAATCCTCCATACAAGGTCCCATCAGCGCAAAAAAGTACATAAAAAAAATAGTGTTTATTCTTCACCATATAAAATCCTTCTTACTTCTGGCAAATATTGATCCTGTTCGTCATAAACAACTACAGGAGAAACAAATCTCAATCCCCCGGGGCGACCATCCTTGATTGCCTCTATCAAAACCATATTAGCTTCACGTCCTTTTTTAGGATAAACCAAACGGATCCTTTTAGGAACAAGGCGGTTTTTTTCCAATAAGCTAAAGATTTCTTGAAGTCGATCAGGACGATGCACCATATACATTTTACCGCCCATTTTCAGTAAAGCACTGATAATTACTATAATATTAGCCAGTGAGGCTGTGCTTTCGTGTCGAGCCAACGCTAAGTATGGATTAGGATTTTTTTTACTAGATGGTTGATCAGCAAAATATGGTGGATTACACGTGATCGTATCGACCGAATCTTTTTTTATTTCTTGTAAAATATCTTTAAGGTCCATATTTAAAACTGAAACTTGTTCATTCAGATCATTTAATTCAATGCTGCGTCTGGCCATATCTACTAATCTTGTTTGAACCTCAACTTGGGTAATGTGGGCTTTCGTTTTTTTAGTCAAAAATAAACCAACCGCCCCGTTACCTGAGCAAAGATCAATGATCTTTGCTTTTTGTTTTAAAATTGGCTGCGCAAAATCCGCCAACAAGACCGCGTCCAAAGAAAACGAAAAAACATCTGCACTTTGAATGATCTTGATATTATTAGCATACAATTCGTCTACTCTTTCTCCACTTTTCAATTGCGGATCAAATTTCATTTTAAACACTTTCTTTCATCAAAACTTGCAACTGGTATAATAACTATGTAATATTATTCTTGACAATACTATTTTGGAAAGGAATGTCACTGCGATGTTCTACTCATTTATTCGAGTTGTGGCTCGAATAGTAGTTGCTATCATTAATGGCAACAGCCACTACCTTAACAAAGAAAAACTTCCTGAAGGCAACTATATTGTAGTCGGGCCTCATCGTGCCTGGTTTGATATGATTTATTTTGCCTTGGCTGCATCCCCGAAACGTTTTTCATTTATGGCTAAAAAGGAGTTATTTAAGAACCCTGTTCTCCGCTATATCTTGGATCACGCAAATGCTTTTCCCGTCGATCGTGAACACCCGGGACCCTCTGCAATCAAAACACCCGTCAAATGGTTACGTAAGCGAGATATCTCGCTGATCATGTTTCCTTCTGGGACACGACACTCACAAGAAATGAAGGGCGGTGTCGCATTGATCGCCAAGCTTTCAGGAGTACCGATCGTACCAACAGTTTACCAGGGACCATTAACTTTCAAATCTCTTTTTTCACGAAAACGTGTTACAGTGGCATTTGGTGACCCGATTTATCTTGACCGCAAAGCAAAAATGACTGATGAAAAGCAAAACAAATTATTTGCAAAAATAGAAGCAGAGTTTGAAAAGTTGGATCAGCAGGTCGATCCTAATTTTAAATACGTTGATGTTTCAAAACATTCAACAAAATAAGGATAAATAAAAAGTCGGGTGATCACCCGGCTTTTTTATTTAAAAATGACTTTATTTTTTCTTCCCATAATTAGCTTTCATGGACGTCATCATTTGGTTAAGTTTCTTTTCCGAAGGCTTCTGGCCCATCTGCAACATCATTTGTCTTAACATCTGTTCATTGATTGGCGGGTTTTTTTGTAAATAGCTCTCCATATACTTGCGGGCACCGTAGAAACCGCCTACGAGTCCTAAAACCAACGCGATGATGACGATAATTATCCATACTGATGTGGACATCATCAACTACTCCCTTCCTTAACTTTTGCTTACTTAGTTAAGTTTACACAATTAACTGTGAAAAATAAAGTGGTCGTCAAAAATTACACAAACTTCTCCACTTTTTATTAACTTTTAATCGTCACGTAAACCACGTTTTCTTTGGATATCTTTGACCTTTTCAGGGGTAACTTCTTTTCCCTTTTTATCAAAAACCTGCGTCATCTCGATCTGACTGCGAAAGTTTTCGCGAAACATGCTTAAATAGGTTTCACGTAAGCGCTGCTGCTCTTCTTGTTCTTCTTTTGTTAAACCATTTGCCTTTTTTTTGTGAGCCAGTTCGTTGATCCTATCTAATAAGTTTTGTGGGATCCCATTATCCATATCTTCTACGACCTCTTTTCATACAACGAGACTCTTTAATTCCAATACAAACTATCTTAAACAATTAATACTAAAAACTCAAGTATTTTATCCGAACATTAGTTTGAAATAGCAACAATAATATGATACGCTTGAACTATAAAAAATTAAATGAGGTGTTCGTGATGTCCAAAATAATCGAAGAACGACAAATCTCCGTCTTAAAATTCATCTACGAATGTGTACATGAAAAGGGTTACCCGCCTACTGTCCGTGAAATTGGCGAAGCAGTCGATCTCTCTTCGACCTCAACTGTCCATGGACACATTGCACGTTTAGAAAAGCGCGGATATATTCACAAAGATCCTACTAAACCACGTGCCCTTGAAATAACCCCTGCTGGGATGGAAGCGCTCGGTATCAGTGAAAAAGCTGCTAAAATACCAGTTCTAGGAACGGTTACAGCTGGTAATCCAATTTTAACAGTTCAAGAAACAACAGACTACTTCCCCTTGCCACCTAATTATGACTCCGCTCAAGACTTGTTTATGTTAACTATCAGAGGCGAAAGCATGATCAACATTGGTATTCTCGACGGCGACGAAGTGATCGTCAGACAACAACGTTCCGCAGATAATGGTGATATTATTATCGCTATGACAGATGACAACGAAGCAACCTGCAAACGATTCTTCAAAGAAAAAGATCATTTTCGATTGCAGCCTGAAAACGACACAATGGCCCCGATCATTTTAGATTCAGTTACCGTACTTGGTAAAGTTGTGGGCTTATACCGAGACTTCATTAGCTAAAAACAGCCAGATAAATAAAAAAACGAGTAACTTTGATAAGTTTGCTCGTTTTTTATTTACTATTTTAGTTAAGTTCCAGCAAATAAAGAGTTTTGCCGACCCAATTCCATCATCTCTTTGCGCTAAAACATACTTTAATGACAGGGCCAAACGGTACTTAATTTTTTCCTGTTCTTCTGCTAAGTTTTTAAGAATGACCCATTTTTAACAATTCAGCAGCGTGCTTCCGAGCAAGATCTGTAATTTCCGTTCCCGCAAGCATCCTAGCCAATTCTTCAATTTTTTCAGACTGCCTCAGTCGTTCAACTCTTGTTTCTGTCCGACCATCTTGAACATGTTTGGTAACAAGATAGTGGTGATCACTTACAGCAGCAACCTGTGGCAAGTGAGTAATGCATAATACTTGAGAGCTTTGGGCGATCAAACTGATTTTTTCAGCAATTGCCTGGGCCACTCGTCCGCTAACTCCAGTATCTACCTCGTCGAAAATAATACTTGTTACACCTTGACGTTGAGCAAAGATGGTCTTAAGCGCCAGCATGACTCGTGATAATTCACCGCCAGAAGCTATTCTTGCCAAAGGACCCATCGATTCACCCGGATTAGTTTGAATATAAAATTCAACCTGATCAAGGCCCTCAGAATTGAGCCGTTCATCTGTTCCCTGTAAAAACTTAACACTAAAAACTGCCTTTTCCATGTACAAAGCTTTCAGTTGTTTATGAACAGCTTTTTCGAGCTGGACAGCAGATTTTTTCCGCTCACTGGAAAGTTGACGTGCAATTTGCTTAGATTTTTTGAACAGTTCATCTACGCGCTCTTTTTGTTCATCGGAGTCCGCATCTGTTTGTTGCATACCTTTAAGTTCACTTTTGATCTTTTGATAATAATTTAAGATCTCGGAAATTGAATTCCCATATTTTCTCTTCAGTTGATGAATATCATCCAACCGGTGTTCGATCTGGTCTAACCGGTCTTCATCCCATTCCATCGTTGCAAGTTGATTTGAAACATCACGCACTGAATCAGATAAACCATAATAGGCATCCGTTATACGCTGGCTAATTTGTCCTAAATCAGGAGAAAACTCTGCAACACGCTGCATTTGTTCCATCACAGAACCAACTTGACCTAAAGCATCATTTTCTTCCCCTGAAAGTAACTGATAACTGTTTTCTAAAGCATCATGGATCGCTTGATAATTATCCAGCTGCTCTTTTTCTTCAGCCAACTGCTCCTCTTCTTCAGGCTGTAACTGGGCGGTTTTAATCTCTTGAACTTGAAATTGCAACATATCCAACCGCTGAACCCAGTCTTTTTCATTCTTTTCTTTCTTTTCCAGACTGGCCTTTTCTTTGCGATATTGTTGATAGCTCTCAGAATATTTATCTTTAAGTGCTCGCAACTGCTTATTAGCAAAACTGTCCAACAATGACAAATGCTTGTCTGGACGCATCAACTCCTGATGCTCATTTTGACCATGAATATCGATCAAAGTCTCACCGACTCGCCTCATATTCGTCAAGTTGACCAGTTCTCCGTTGATCCGACAAATATTGTGCCCATTACGGTACAACTTACGCTGCAAGATCAACCCATTATCATCGTAACTGATACCTACCTCGTCTAAAATCCGATAGGCTGGAGCATTTTTGGGTAAAATAAAGAGAGCTTGTAATAACGCCTTCTTCTTTCCCTTTCTAATATAGTCTGCGGACCCGCGACCACCGGCCAATAACCCTAAAGCATCGATCACGATAGATTTACCCGCCCCAGTTTCACCAGTTAGTACCGTCATTTTAGGTTGAAAGTCTATTTGAATTTTATCTATAATTGCAAAATTTTTAATAGTTAAACTACTTAGCAAATACTTTCGCCTCCGATGAAACCTAATTGCGTCTATCTATGTAGACAATTGAATCTTGTTAAAGAACAAGTGCTTCATTGCTTAATCTTCATTTGTCAACTTTCGTATTTCTTCTTGTACCTTACTTGCAGCTTGTGTTGAACGATTGAAGATCATAATCGTATCATCGTCACTAATACATGCGAAAACTTCAGGATAATTCATTTGTTGGAACAAACCAGAAACTGTGGGCCCATTACCAGGTTGAACTTTCAAGACGCACATTTCATTGTGAATATCTGAACTCACATATACATCTTGCAGCGTCTTTTTTAGTTTGACAGCTGCATCTACTTCTTTTTCAGAAGGAAGGGTGTAACGATAACTACCATCATTTAAAGGGACCTTAATAAGCTGTAACTGCTTGATATCCCGTGAAATCGTCGCTTGAGTGACCTCAATACCGCGTTTAGCAAGGAGATCAACTAGGTCTTCTTGCCGATACACATTATTTTTCACTAGTAGTTGTTTCAACAATTTATGTCGTTCATGTTTCTTCATATAATCCACTTACCCCACACTTTAAATAATCCTGCCGGCTTGACAGTTCAAAATCCTAAAATTAATGCAGTAAAGTCTGGTGAGCTTTTTTAACCACTTCAACCGGCGAAACCTGGAGAAGATTTTGTCCCTTCTCACCTTCAGGACACTTCACTAAATGTACGATAAATTCAATATTACCCGTTCCTCCAGTAATCGGTGAAAAATCTAACCCGCTAACATTATACCCGCTTTTTTGGGCAAATCCTAAAACATCATCTAAAACTTCCAAATGAGTCTGCTCATCGTGCACTATGCCGTGTTTCCCGACTTTATTTCTACCTGCTTCAAACTGCGGCTTGATCAAGGCAACAACATCGCGTCCAGTTTCTAAAATTGAATACAAGGTCGGTAAAATCAAGCGTAAAGAAATGAAGGAAACATCGATCGAGGCAAAATTTGGCTGTCCCTCTTTAAAATCTGCTAACTTACTATAGCGGAAATTAGTATTTTCCATCACTATCACGCGTTTATCTTGACGAAGTTTCCAAACCAGTTGATTTGTTCCCACGTCTAGAGCATAACTAAGGCGCGCATGATTTTGTAAGGCTACATCCGTAAAGCCGCCAGTAGAAGACCCAATATCCAGCACTGTACGTCCGGTCAGGTCAATTTTAAACACCTTTAAGGCTTTTGCAAGTTTTAAGCCCCCACGACTAACGTAAGGCATCTTTGTCCCTTTAAAATGAAGTTTGACAGAAGAATCGATTTTCATACCGGGTTTATCCAAACGTTCTTCGTTTTCCCCTAAAATTTCTCCTGCCATCACAGCCCTTTTTGCTTGTTCACGACTATCAAACAAGCCTTGTTGTACTAATAATACATCAATTCGTTCTTTTTTCATTTTCCTACCTTATATTTTAAAATATCCTAGTAATTCGTCAAACAGTTCTGTTTGCACACCCAAGTCATTCAATTGTTTTAACACATTGCCAGCCTGTGACAATGTGTGTTCAAGTGATCGTTTAGCCTCGTTGAGACCTAATAAAGCCGGGTAAGTATTTTTGTGCTCCAAACTATCTTTGTGAACAGCCTTTCCCATCTTTTCTTGTGTTGAAGTTACATCCAAAATATCATCATAAATTTGGAAAGCTAATCCAAAAAGCAAACCGAATTCTCGCAATAGTGCTTGGTGTTGGTCGGAAACGCCGGCCAATATTCCTCCCGCTTCAAAAGCGTAAGTGATCAAAGCACCAGTTTTCCCAGCATGTAAGACTTTTAACTGTTCTAAAGTCAATTGCTGCTTTTCTCCGAGAATATCACGAGACTGACCATCGACCATTCCTTTAGGACCAGCCGCTTTTGCCAACTTATGGACTAATTTCAAATTATCAACTGGTGAAATCCCTGCTTCAGTTAACCACTCAAACGCTTCCGTCAATAAAGCATCACCGGCCAAAACTGCCATAGCCTGACCGTAAACTTTATGATTAGTTGGCTTCCCCCGCCTAAGCTCGTCATTATCCATTTCAGGCAAATCATCGTGAATCAGCGAATAAGTATGAATAAATTCCAAACTGCCAGCAACAGCAAAGACAGCCTCAGAAATTGGCGTTTGAAAGCTCGCACACGTTGCAAAGACGATCAAAGGCCTGATCCTCTTACCGCCAGCCATTACTGAATAACGCATTGCAGCACGCAAAGTGTCCTGGTTATCCAAGGAATTCAGACGAGCTTCCATCTGCCGATTTAGTTCATTGATCTCACTTGCTTGCAGCTTTGAAATACTGTTATTACTCATTATCATCTTGCTCCTGCTCAAAAACCTGTTCCTCACCATTTTCATCGATCACTTTGGTTAAAGTTTTTTCAGCATTTTCTAGAGTACCCTGTAACTTTTTGCTGAGCTTAACTCCCTTTTGAAAAGAATCTAACGCTTCCTCTAAAGGGACATCCCCCTGTTCCAATTTAGAAACGATTTTTTCAAGTTCAGCCAAATTTTCTTCAAATGTTGGTTCTTTTGTATCTTCACTCATTGCCTTGCTCCTCCTTGGTATCGATGATGCGCGCATCCGCAATTCCGTCTGCCATATGCAAAACTACCTTATCATCTACATCTAGATTTTTAACACTTTTAGTGATCTTACCAGCATGACTGACATAAGAATATCCACGTCCCATAACAGATAAAGGACTGAGTACATCCAAATTGCTCACCTGTTGCGCTAGCTCATTTTTCTTTGCAACTAAATAAAGTTGCATATTTCGCTGTAATTGCTGCTTATTTGTAGCCAAAATTGACCCTGATCTCTTAAGACGCGGTTTAGGATCTACCATTTTCAAACGACTATTCAACTCTAATTGTTCTCGCTGAACACGCGATAGTTCTTGTCCAAAAGCTGCTTCAAGTTTAGAATTCAAAAAGTCAAGTTTCTGTAAATAGCCTTCGTACAAACGAGCCGGCGTTTTAAATATATATGAATCGATTTGCCGTGCTGCTTGACGTTCATTGCGATCTAAGACTGTCTTCATCGCTTGCACTAACCGTAATCTTTGCTGCTTTAATTTTAATATCTCATCTGAAAGGAGCGGTGTAGCCAACTCTGCTGCCGCAGTTGGTGTTGGGGCACGTAAATCAGCCACCAGGTCGGCAATTGTAGTATCAGTTTCATGTCCGACAGAAGAAATCACTGGAATCTTAACAGCTGCGATCGCGCGTGCAACTTTTTCTTCGTTAAAAGGCCACAAATCCTCAATTGAGCCGCCGCCACGACCAATGATCACAGTATCAAAATCCTCATGTTGCGTAACTTCTTTTAATCTGCCGACCAAAGAATCTGCGGCTTGTTCTCCTTGAACAACTGCAGGAAACAAAACAAGTTGAGCGATCGGATAGCGCCGTTTAACAGTTGTCATAATATCACGAATGACTGCACCTGATGGGCTTGTGATCACAGCTATTTTTTGCGGAAAACGAGGGATCCTCTTCTTTTCTACAGCAAAGAGCCCTTCAGCAGCAAGTTTCTTCTTTAATTGTTCGTATGCCTCATATAAAGCACCCACACCGTCCGGTTGCATACTTTCAATATTTATTTGATATGTACCATTAGGCTCATATAAATCTATCCGGCCAACGAGCAAGACCTTCATGCCTTCTTCAGGTATAAATTTCACACGTTTAAAATTAGACTGAAACATTACCGCACTTATTTTAGCATTATCATCTTTTATACTAAAGTACTGATGTCTAGGACGTAAACGAAAATTTGAAATTTCACCTGTCAAAAACACTCTTTGAAGATAGGGATCGACAGTAAACTTTTTGTGCAGATAACGTGTCAAAGCAGTAACCGTTAAATATTTATTTGTAGTCAAATTTTCAACTCCTTTGCTGCAAAGCCAATTGTTTGTTTCATTAGCATCACACTTGTCATGGGGCCAACACCACCCGGAACTGGGGTCAGATAATCAGCTGCTTTTTTCACATCGTTTTGGTTGACATCTCCTACAGTTTCGCCGTTAGACAAACGATTGATCCCAACATCAATGATCACTGCACCTGGTTTGATATACTTGGCTGTGATCATTTCGGGCTGCCCAATTGAAACGATCAAAATGTCGGCTTTCTTAGTGACCTCTTCCAGATCGACAGTCTTGCTGTGCGCGATAGTAACAGTGGCATCCGCGTTGAGTAGCATTGCAGCCAAAGGACGACCAACAATATTACTGCGACCAACTATCACCACCTGTTTGCCCGCGAGCTGGATGTGATACTCATTAAATAATGCCATGATCCCAGCTGGCGTGCACGGAATAGGGCCCGGATCATTCATAAATAAACTCCCAATGTTGTACGGATGAAAACCGTCAACGTCTTTAGCGGGAGAAATCGACTCTATCACTTTTTTCTCATCCAAATGTTTTGGGAGCGGCAATTCGACCAAAATACCATGAACAAGCGGGTCTTCATTGTAATTTTGAATGATCTTGATAATATCTTGCTCAGAAGAATTCTCAGGTAAGAGCCGATCGTGAACATTAACTCCCAACTTATTAGCCAGTTTTTTCTTACTCCGAAAGTAAATTTGACTAGCAAGATCATTACCCACTACCAAAACCGCCAATGTTGGAACGATCCCATGCTCTTTGAGATAAGTCGTTTGGCTTAACAAAGATATCTGAAATTTTTGAGAAAGCTTCTTTCCATCCATTAAAACTACCATGCTACTACCTCACAACAGAAATTATTTACTTTCAATTTTAGCACATTGCCCAATGCAAAACTAATCCAATCATTTATCAAACATAAATTAAAAAGCCTGAGCAACAATAACTGCTTCAGACTTTTAATATTATAAGAGGTTAGATAAAACTCCATTGATGAAACGTCGTGACTTGTCGTCGCTAAACGCTTTTGCAAGCTCTAAGGCTTCATTTAGCGCAACCTTGTCGGGAGTTTCACTTTCAAACTTAATTTCAAACACAGCAATTCTTAAAATCAAGAGATCTGTTTTGCTCAAACGATCCAGTGACCACTTTGAATTAAGATGTGTTTCTAGAAAACTATCAATTTCTGCTTGGTGTTCCAAAACACCATGGACCAAAGTTTGCATATATTCCAGAACGCTTTCAAGCCCGAATTCTTCCTCTGAAATTTGCTGACAAACCAAATCAGGATCTGCATCCAAATTGCTCTGTAGGGCAAATAAAACTTGAAAAGCACCCTGGCGTACCTGATGTCTTGTAGTAGCCATTACTTCTTATCCTCTTTTTCTTCTCCAAAAATATTATTTGGGTCAACCGTCGCTTCAACCTTTTCGGGAACTACTCCCTGGACATGAATATCGACTGATGCCAATTTCAAACCAGTCATAAACAAAACCTGCTGTGCAACTTTATCCTGAATTGCAGAAGCTACTTTAGGGACAGAAACTCCATAATTTAGGAAAACATTAACATCAACTTTTAACTCATTTTGGGCCGCTGCAAGTTTAACACCTTGCTTCCGGTCTTGACGTCCAAATAATTTCGAAAAACTATTTGCAATAGAACCGTGCATTGAGTAAACACCTTCAACTTGGCTGGCAGCAATCCCAATGATCACTTCTACAACCTCAGGTGCGATCTTAATTTCTCCTAGGTCTGGCTGGTTGCTGGTCAAAACAATATTGTTTTCGTCAGACATTACTAAACCCCCTTATTAATTAGGCACGCGAAATGTACGTTCCGTCTACCGTATTAATAGTCAATGTATCTCCTTCATTTACGAAAAATGGAACTTGCACAACAAGACCTGTTTCCATTGTCGCAGGTTTTGATCCACCAGAAGCGGTGTCACCTTTGATACCAGGTTCTGTTGCAGAAACTACTAAATCAACAGTGTTTGGCAATTCGACGCCCAATGTCTCAGAGCCATACATTATGACACTGACGATGGTGTTTTCTTTCAAGAATTTCAACTCATCTTTAATTGATTCTTCTGGGAGTTCTAACTGTTCATACGTTGTTGTATCCATGAAGACATGGTTGGTACCATCAGCATACAAATATTGCATCTTTTTACGGTCGATTTGTGCTTGGTTGATTTTTTCACCACCACGGAATGTTTTTTCCTGAATCGCACCAGTCCGTAAATTCTTCAGTTTAGAACGAACGAAAGCTGAACCCTTACCTGGTTTAACGTGTTGAAATTCAACAACGCGCCATAATTCACCATCAATTTCGACAGTCAAGCCTGTCTTAAAGTTATTTACTGAAATCATCTAATATAATCCTCCTTGGCAAATGCCATTAAAGTATGCATAGTTTTAATACTTGTTTAATCAAAAGTTATTACACTTCATTTTCACGTGGATCTATAGCTTTGTCAAGTTGACAAATAACTATAGTTCCAACAAATTCTTGTCAGAATGTGTCAGAACATCATAACCACTTTCGGTCACTAAAACATCATCTTCGATCCTGACTCCGCCAACACCAGGAACATAAACGCCAGGTTCGATCGTAATAATTTGACCAGGCTGCATTATATCGGCAAATCTTTGACCAACATTGGGCAATTCATGAATATCCAAACCGATACATGGCCCATGCCATGATTAAAGTATTTGCCATACCCAGCTTTTTCTATCAATGAACGCCCGACCTCATCTAAATGTGCACCACTAACTCCGGCACTGATTGCTTCAATTGTTGCTTGCTAAGCCTCAAGTACTAACTGATAAATTTCTTTAACTTGTTCATTTTGTTCACCCAAACTAAAAGTCCGCGTAACATCGGAAGTGTAGCCATCAACAAAATAACCATAATCTAAAGTTATCAGATCACCAGTCATAATTTGACGGGAAGTAGCAGTACCATGAGGCCAAGTAGTATGTTCTCCACTAGCTACGATAGTTTCAAACGACTGAGCTGAGGCACCATGTTTTTTCATATAATGATCTAAGTCATTAGCAATGTCCAGTTCTGTTTGACCAGCTTGTAACTGCTCAACGACAAAACGAAAACCATCATCCGCCAATGCGCAGCTCTTTTTTATTAGAGCAATTTCCTGCTCATCTTTGATAGACCTTAATTGTTCAACTAATCCGTCGAAAGGAACGATATCGCAGAGTGCAGTTTCATCCAAAAAATCGTAAGAAGCGTAATCGATCGTATTTTCAAATCCAATAGCAGCTAAATGATCTTTAGCTGCTATCTCGCAAGCATTCTTTAGATAATTTCTAGTGATCACCGAACCCCAATCTGGATTTTCAGTCTTGATCTGTTCTTCAAACCGAGAATCAGTAATTAAGTACTTGTCTTTCTCTGTAATTAACAAGACGCCTGCGTCACCAGTAAAACCACTTAAATAATATATATTCAACGGATCTGTCACTAGAAAGCCATCAATTTTTAATCCTGAAAACTTATCCTGCAACTTTTTCACTCGACTCGAAGCCATTACCATCATACCCTTCTTAAAACTTATACTACTAGTATAGCAAATAGTTGGCCCAGAGAACATTTACTAAATTTGGTTTGGACTCGGATCATAACTAGCTTGTATATTTTAAGTTTAAAAAACCGGGACCCCACAAGTGGAATCCCGGCACTGAGCACGTAAAAATTATTCTGCTGTAGGATAAACCGAAACTTGTTTCTTGTCACGGCCCTTACGTTCAAATTTTACGACACCTGCAGAAGTAGCGAATAATGTGTCATCTCCGCCAATTTTAACGTTCATACCTGGATAGATATGTGTCCCACGTTGACGATACAAAATTGAACCACTTGTGACAGTTTGACCATCGGCACGTTTTGCACCCAAACGCTTAGCTTTTGAGTCACGACCGTTAGAAGTCGAACCGCCCCCCTTATGATGGGAGAAGAACTGTAAATTCATTAACATAACACGAACACCTCCTGGTTAATCATTCATTTTCAATAGTTATATAATCTCGATAATTATCTATAATACTTTGGATCCCTAGTCTAAAACTTTTTAACAATAATTGAACTGCAGGCTTTTTAGCTTCATTCTTTTCAAGTGAAACTTTAAGATACCCGCCATTATTGTCATCCGAGACAACTTGAGGTGTCACAGATGCTAACTGTTCTAAACTATTAACAGTATTAATTGCTAAAACAGAAACCGCAGCACAAACAATATCGTAACCGAATTCGCCGGAATCAGCATGTCCTTTTAACAAAAAACCGCAAAAAGTATCATTATTAGACAAAAAATGCGCTTTGATCATGCAACATGCAACTCCTTAAATCTGGTTAGGCATTGATAGCATCAATAACAACCTTTGTGTATGGTTGACGATGACCTTGTTTTGTATGAGAATGTTTCTTAGGCTTATACTTGAAAGTAACAACCTTTTTCTCACGGCCTTGTTTTTCAACAGTACCAGTAACACTAGCACCATCAACAACTGGTGTTCCGATAACAGTTTTTTCACCGCCAACAAGAACAACTTGGTCAAAAGTAACTTTGTCACCTGCGTTTGCAGCTAACTTTTCAACGTAGATTGCTTCACCGGCTTCAACTTTGTATTGTTTACCACCTGTTTTAATAATTGCGTACATCAATGTGCACCTCCTTGTAATTGACTTAGACTCGCCGTAATGTAGTGACTCAATTTGCCTGAGTACTTAAAAACTTAAAACGCGCGGTTGTAGTTGTGACATGCACAAATACAACGTGTTAATGTTAGCAGAAAAGAAACTACGTGTCAATATTTATTCGTTAAAAAGCTTTTAATTAAGAGCAAAAATTGTATTTGACATAATCTACATATCTAGCCTATAATATACCTTGTTGTTGGTTCGGTAGCTCAGCTGGATAGAGCATCCGCCTTCTAAGCGGATTGTCGAGAGTTCGAATCTCTCCCGAATCATTATATATCAAATTAGAACGAATCAAAAATGTAAGAATGCCTTTATACCGGCGTTCTTTTTTTGTGATTTGATACAAAAACCATTAAAAACCACTAAAAACTTTTAGAGTGATGGACAAAAATGGACATAAAAACAGCTCCGATCACTCGAAACTGTGAATTAATTTTTTTCATCAATGAACTCTATTGTAACTCGTTTAGGTCGTCTACAGTAGCCATATTACGAATAAAACTGCGTGCTTGCGACTACGACCAGACAAATATGAACGATGTGGCCGATTATCGTTGTTCCATTTTACAGACTCTTTCTTTTGTTCTTTGCTTTCTACCATTTTATTAAACGAATATTGTTATAGTTCGTCACTGCTCGTTATCCTACTATATAGGTGGAAAAACTTTAAAGATGATGGGTGCGATAGTTTTGAATATAAGTAACTTGTAAAAAAGAACCTTTTTTCAAGCATTAACCGCACCAAACTAAATTAAAAATCGTTTATTGCAAGTTCTAGATCAACACAATTTTAATCATTATCTTTACAATTTTAGTTCGAACCCAAATTTGACTTCAAAAATAAGCTCGTTCCATTTGGGAGCGAGCTTATTTTATTCAGTTGAAAAACGAAATATAGAGTTGTTAACACTAGGGAATGCCAACTATTATATGGTAGCATGCACCTGTTTCCATAAATACTTGTACAACATGAAAAAACCATCCTTTCGTACTACCACAAAGTCTAACAGACTCTCTCCTAGTTAGTTTGTTCTTGCTAAACAATTCAAAGGGTATTTTTCATTTTATTTAGAATTACAAAGCTGCAAATTTCAATTCAAGTTCTTCGTTCAAAATCTTTTTCTCTTTCTTGCTTAACCTTTCATCACTAGCAATAAAATAGGGTTTTCCAATAGTCAATCTAGATCTACCCCAACTGTTAAATTCAAATTTTGCTGGAACGATAGGCTTTTTACTGCTCTTCGCAATCAACAGATAACCTGATTTTAGCTGGCTAGAATAACGTGAACCAGTTGGAAAAATTACAAATGATTGCTGATTTTCAGTCAGTTTTTTAATCGGAAATTGAAGAGTAGCTAAAGAGGGATTTTTTCTGTCGACCGGAAAAGCATTTAGTTTGCCTAAAAACCAGGAAAAAATCTTATTTTTAAATAATTCCTTTTTTGCAATAAAGAAAAAGTCTGTAGCTCTGATTTGTGTGGCAAATACTATAGCGTCAATAAAGTGATGATGTGGTGCTACGATAATGTATGAACCACTTTTGGGCAAGTTTTCGATCCCTTTAACAATGATCCGGCCAACGTAAATCATTAGGCAAATACCTAAGATAAATCTGACATATCTATATATCATAATTGAACCTCCTTGTAGTTTGTCTGATAATACTACATTGATTCCTCATTTCCACTATAAGTTAAAAAATTTAAATCAAACTTAATTCTGCCTCCAAACATTGAAAAAAGCTCATTCCAGAAGAATGAGCTTGTCTGTATGAAAATAATTAGCCTATCCTCTTGATATCAAGTGACTAATGTATCAAACTACATTATGTTAGCTAGGAGTTGCCAACCTCTTAACTTTAACATAAAATTTTTTAGATAGATAATTGTGCAAAACCAAAAAACACAGGCCGCTAAGCCTGTGTAATGTAGAGAACATAGTGATCATTTCTCTCTCCCAAAATTATTATAAACGTTAATTCATTTCCCCGATTTAAAATTGAAGTGCAACAC
>NZ_AZFI01000030.1 GCF_001435755.1 Ligilactobacillus acidipiscis DSM 15836
TCGATAGTGTGAACTATCTCCTACCCGATCTAACAAAGAATTTTTAATATTAAAAAAGCAGTAATCCCAAAATAACTTTGGAATTACTGCTGATCGTTTAAAGTGATGGGCGGCCAGGGGCTCGAACCCTGGACCCACGGATTAAGAGTCCGTTGCTCTACCAACTGAGCTAGCCGCCCATATGTGTTTTACGCAACACCAACAATAATTATAATAGCAATAAATTGAAATGAATGCAAGCTTTTTTTGAACTAACAACGTAAAAAATATCGGGGAAAAAAGACGCGATGATTAGTTTAAACTGCGTTGGTACTAGCCGTAGAGTCTGTTCTCAAAATAGAATAGACAGCTTCATCACACACACCATTATTATTGGTCCCATGTTGATACAATATTTTTTCAAAGGCCATGCCGGCTTTTTTCATTACTTTTCCAGAATTAGGATTATTAGTGTCATGGCGAGCTTCTATGCGCTCCACAGCTGTGTATGTGAATAAAAAGTTGAGTACTTTTATCAATGCTTCTGCCGCGAAGCCTTGACCCCACCATTGTTTTCCTAAACAATAACCGATTTCCATAGTTTTTTGGGCTTTGTCTTGATTTACAACTGTAATAGTTCCAATTAATTCGTCTGTGTCTTTGATCACGATCCCCCAGTCAAAAAAGGCGGGGTCTTGGTACTGCTTTTCACGCCATTTGAGCCCCATTTTTGTAATAGAGATATTTTGGTGGGGCTGCCAGGTCAAGTATTTGGTGACAAGTGGATCATTAGCCCAGTTAGCGAACATGGCAGGTGCATCACTGATGGCTAATCTTCTTAAAATGAGGCGGTTTGTTGTTAAAGTTTGAGTACCATTCACAGGCATCACCTTCTTTTAATAATTATGGTAGTTCAAATTGTTAGTTAAAATATACAATTTTTCTCTAAAAATTACAATTTCAGGGAAAATAATGAATAATTTTGGACAAATTTGCATAAATAATCAAAAATGGGTTGAAAAATGAAATAAAATACAGTATGCTTGTCAACATAGAAATTAAAGACAGGTTAAAAAACGAAAGAGGATGTTCACAAATGAAGGGGAAAAAGAAGATTTACATAGTATTAGCATTTTTGGCAGTATTTTGTCTGGTCTTGACAGCTTGCGGCAAGAAAGATACAGATAATAGTGTTCAGGAGATCAAGGATAAGAAGACTTTAGTTGTCGGGACATCGGCAGACTATGCTCCCTTTGAATTTCCGATCGTCAAGGATGGCAAAAAGCAGATCGTTGGGTATGACATTATGATCGCACAAAAGATTGCCGACAAATTGGGTGTTAAGCTTAAAATTGTCAACACAGAATTTCCTTCACTTGTGTCAGAATTAAAAGACAACAAAGTTGACATGGTAATGGCTGGAATGGTCTCGACTAAAGCACGTAAAAAGCAAGTTGGTTTTTCTGATAGTTACTTTAAGATCAAAAACCAAGTGCTGGTCAAAAAAGGTGAAGCTAACAAGTATAAGAAAGCAGATACAGACTTTAAGAATAAATCCGTAGGGGTGCAACAAACAACGACTCAAGAAACGATTGCTAAAGACCAGATGAAAGGTGCTAATGTTGTTTCTGAATCGAAAGTCACGGCCTTAACGACAGAGTTGAAGAAGGACAAGCTAGACGCAGTAGTAGTGGAAAATACGGTTGCTGACAACTACGTCAAGAATTTCCCGAATGATTACGAAATCGCACCAGCCAAATTACAAACACCAAAGGATCTGGAAAACATTAATGTTGCAACCAGAAAATCTGATAAGAAATTGATCACACAAGTTAATAAAGTTATTGCTCAGTTAAAGAAGAGCGGCGAACTCGACAAGATGTTGCAGAAAGCACAAACACTGCAAGCTGAAAACAAATAATGGCAGGTCAAGGTACTGCTTTTTCATTGAGTACTGTGAAATTAGACTATAGAGCATTCAATGTGATGTTTTATAGTCTTTTCGGCTACGAAAGTGCATAAGATTTGGAGGAAGAATATGTTTGATTTTTTAGGACAATATTATAAGTTGTTTTTACAGGGAACAGGATTGACGATCATTATTTCGATCATTGGGATCTTGTTAGGGATCCTGTTAGGATTGGTACTGGTCTTGTTACGGCGGTCTAAACTTAAAATCCTGCAATATATTTCACGGATCTATGTTTCGATTGTTCGGGGGACTCCCTCGATGATCCAAGTCATGTTGATCTATTACTCAATTTCAAAAGGCTTAGAAATTTCGCAGGTGCAAGTTTTGGGTTCAGGGCTTGACCGGATCATCCCAGGCTCGATCGCCTTAGGATTAAACTCGGCTGCTTATACTTCTGAAATTTTCCGTTCCGGGATCATCTCAGTACCCACCGGTCAGATGGAAGCAGGACTTTCTTTAGGAATGAGCGAACGGACGACTTTATTTTCTATCATTTTGCCCCAGGCAGTTCGCAATATTTTGCCTGCTTTAGGCAATGAGTTTATTACATTGATCAAGGAGTCATCAGTCTTGTTTTATATCGGTGTGCAAGAAGTTACGGCCCAAGCATTGGGTGTCGGCGGCACTCTTTACGACTACATCGCTCCATTGCTCGTGGCAGCTGTGATTTATTGGATCTTGACCAGCGTTATGGCCTGGATCTTAGGGATCTTCGAGAAGCGAATGGGCAAAAAATATGAGGTAGCCGCATAAAAATATACTATCAGCTTAAAGCTCATAGTATCTAGATCCTTACGCTTGCACAGTCCTGTTTTATAGTCGAGTTTTGCATGGCAGAAGGCTGGACTTAAGCGGCTTTCTGAATGCCCATGCTTCACGCTGCTTTACATTTTGAGGGGGAAAATCATGGTAAAACCAGTAGCAAAATTATTTCGAGATCCTGCTAAAAATATTATGGCCGAAATTGGAAAAACGGCGGCTTTAATGAAAAATGTGATCGACTTATCGATCGGAGACCCTGATATGGATACTCCTAGGCCAATTGTCAATGCAACGACCCAGGCAATGTTGGAAGGAAACACTCATTACACCGCTTCGGATGGAGATCCGCGATATTTGCAAACGATCGTAAATTT
The DNA here is from genome assembly GCF_001435755.1 of Ligilactobacillus acidipiscis DSM 15836. Lineage (GTDB taxonomy): Bacteria > Bacillota > Bacilli > Lactobacillales > Lactobacillaceae > Ligilactobacillus > Ligilactobacillus acidipiscis. The sequence goes on from NZ_AZFI01000030.1 coordinate 3,088, forward strand.
CCATAACCAGCATTTTGGCTCTAATTATGGTTTAGATAATGTTCGTGCGACAGTTGGTGCCAGTCACGCCACTGACTTGGCTTTTGGAGCTTTACTTGATCCTGAAGATGAAGTGATTATTTTTGAACCATACTTTGCACCATATAAAGTTCAAGTTGAACAGTTTCATGGCAAACCAGTTTTTGTCACTTGCAAAGCCGAAAATAATTTTCAGCCGCAAAAAGAAGATATCGAGGCCACTATTACTGCCAAGACTAAGGTGATCCTAGTCAATTCACCCAATAATCCCACAGGTGCAGTTTATGATCAACAGGTCCTGCAAGATATAGTCACTCTTGCTGAAAAATATGATTTGTATCTGATTGCAGATGAAGTTTATTGGCCGTATGTTTTTAATGAACGGACTTTTATACCGCTTGAAAACTTAGCCCCTAAACGTACTATCGTTACGGGTTCTTTGTCTAAGGTCTTTGCGATGACGGGTTTTAGGATCGGCTACATGTTAGCACCAAAAGAGCTGATCACAGCGGCCGGCCTGTTAAATGAAGGTGTGACATACACAGCTCCCAGCATGGCGCAAGTTGCGGGTACTTATGGGTTACAAAATGTTCATGAACTGGCTGTACCATTACAAGATGAATTTGGCAAACGCCTGATTTATTTAAGTAAAGAGCTGAATAAGCTGTCGTGGGCTAAAACGATCCCGGTCGCTGGCAGTATTTACCTATTTTTGGATATCACTGGTTCAGGAATGGATGATATTGAATTTAGCGACTACTTGCTTGAGCAAGCTGGGATCTTAGTCATTCCTGGTCAGGCATTTGGACAAGGAGGACGTGGTTTTGTGCGGATCGCTGCAACACAAAACATGGAAACGTTGAAAAAAGCGGTTGTCGGCTTTAACGCTTTAAGTTTTGCTGACCAGCAAACGGTTAAATAGGGAGGAATTTAAGAGTGACTAAATTATTGATGTTTAATTCTTTGGATGATGAAGTTGACGTGATCAAGAACTGGCAGGCAAGTCATCCTGATATTGTGATCGATACTAACAAAGAAACGCTCACACCCGAGACTGTGGATCTGGTCAAGGGTTATGATGGGCTTTTGATCCAACAAGATAATTTGATCGATGATCCAAAGGTCTACCAAAAGTTGCATTCATTTGGGATCAAGCAAATTTCTTTACGTACTACAGGTTATGAGACGATCGATTTGAAGGAAGCAGCTGCTAATGATCTGACCATCACTAATGTTCCTGCATATTCACCGCGTTCTGTTTCAGAGTTAGTCTTAGCTCATACTATGTGGTTATTACGACATTTAAATGTTGCTGCTCAGCGTGAAGGTCATAATGATTTTACCTGGGATAATCTGCAAGCACATGAGATCCATGAGTTAACGGTCGGAATTATTGGTGCTGGTAAAATAGGCAGCGAAGTCGCTCGTGTTTTTAAAGCCCTAGGTGCTAATATCATTGCTTCAGATCCGATTCATCGTCCAGAATTAAACAGTGTGCTTACTTACGTGGATCAACAAACCGTTTTTGAACAAGCTGACATTATCACAATGCATACACCACTGTTATCCTCCACATATCATATGGTTGATGAGGCTGCATTTAAAGCGATGAAGCCATCCGCAATATTTATCAATGCTTCACGTGGTGCGGTGGTTAATACGCCCGCTTTATTGGCAGCTTTAAAAAATAAGGATATTGCGGCAGCCGGGATCGATACGATCGAAAATGAAGCGAATATTTTTAGCAAAGACTTTTCGCATAAAGACCAGCCTAATAGCTGGCTCAACGAACTATTATCACTGGATAACGCAACAGTTAGTCCTCATATTGGCTTTTATACAGATATTGCTGTAAAAAATATGGTTGAAATTTCGTTAGAAGACGCGTTGAGGATCATCGCTGGCAAGCATGGTCAACACGAGATAGAGTTACCGGAAAAATAAAAAAGCTAGGAATAAACCTTGAGAGTGTCTCATAAGTCATCTGACGTTAAAGTCAAATGAGCGTGAGACACTTTCTTATGGCATTCCTAGCTTTTGTGGTGTTATTCAATTCAAGTTATGGTACATATTTTAGTTGTATGTTGCGTTTTGCTTGCTCACGTTATCGTTTCAAGATCCTTCTCAAATTTATCTAGCTGATTTAGCCCAGTCCGACATCCAGTGCCATCATTAAAGCAAAACCACAAAGCAATGCCAGTGTAGCAAGGTCGTTATTTCCATTGGTCTGTGACTCTGGGATCAATTCTTCTACACAGACGAAGATCATCGCACCGGCTGCGAATGATAAGGCATATGGTAAGATGATCGTAACTTGGGTTACAAGCCAAGCACCTAATGTTGCTCCGACAATCTCGACTAAAGCGCTAGCCTGGCCCAGATTAAAGGCGTGGCCCTTGCTGGACCCGCCTGATCTGATTGGCATTGATAAAGCAGAACCTTCTGGGAGGTTTTGAATCCCGATCCCTAAAGCCAAAATCAAGGCACTTTGTAAAGTAGCAGAGCTTAATCCCATTCCACCAGCGCCAAACGCAACTCCTACAGATAAACCTTCGGGAAAATTATGAATTGTAATTGCAAGAAACAATAAGGTCGTTGGAGAAAGTGAGGTTTTAGGCCCTTCAACTCCTTCTTTGCTAGCGAAGTCCATATTGGGGACCACCGCATCAATGATCCGTAAAAAACCGCCACCAAACAAGAAACCAACAACTGCCGGAACGAAGGACCAGTTACCGTAACCGCCAGCTTTAGCGTAGTCGATCGATGGTGCTAGCAGTGACCAGAAACTGGCCGCGATCATGATACCGGCGGCGAAACCGTTCATGATATCTAGCAACTTACGGTTCACATCATTGAATAAGAATACGATTGCCGAACCCACCGCTGTACATCCCCAGGTGAAAATACCAGCAAGAGTCGCTTGGATAATAGGATTTGCTTCGGCAAACCAAGTTAGCATAAAACCGCCTCCCAAATAGTTCGTTATTTGAAAACAATTCCAACTCCAATATAACAAATAATTAAGGCGAGAGTCCAATATTCTTTGACAGATTTAATAAAAAGATTAGGTAAAGCAAAAAGAGCATTGACTGCTAGCTTAGACTAAATGCTAGGTCAATACCACTGAATTTTAAGTAAAAAAAAGAGAAGCCAGATCTGTTTTCCAAATGCATTTCGCACCAACAGTTCTGCTTCTCGTGGGTTTGGCACCCATGGGTGGTCAGGGGCTCGAACCCTGGACCCACGGATTAAGAGTCCGTTGCTCTACCAACTGAGCTAACCGCCCGAATCATATAAAATGACCATCTACCATTATGCCAAGTTTATCTCAGAAAAACAAGTCTTTTTTTAAATACTTTTTATTCTGCAGGTTTGAGTGCCCAGTCTTTTAGTTTGAACTCTGTTCCATCCTTAGATTCAAAAATAGTGACACTCGAAGTTGCAACCAGACCATCTTTACGGATATCTCTTAAGTCAGTTCCATTCAGTGGTTTGAGTAAAGTGGTCAATAATAAACCGTGACTGGCAATTAAGACGTTCTTTTTACCTGAGGCTGACTTAATGATCTGCTCTAAAGCCTGATAGCCGCGGCGTTGCAAATCATGATAGCTTTCAGCATGGAGCGAGTGGCCATCGAAAAGGTCAGGCTTATGGAAGTAATTCTCGATCTGTGGTGCGCCGTTTAATTGTTTGATGGAGATTCCATCCCAGTCGCCCAGATCCATTTCTGTTAAAGCTGGTAATATTTTGATTGCCGGTCGGGCTTGTTTATTTTCCTTGAGTACAAGTTGCGCGGTTTCGTATGCCCTTTTTAAAGGAGATGAAAAACAAGCATCAAAATGAACTTCTTGTAAGTAATGTCCTAATTTTTGAGCCTCTGCTTGACCAAAGCCAGTTAAGACTGGATCGACACCGCCTCCGTTAAAAGTATGATTCTGGTTATTAATGGTGGTACCATGACGAACAAAGTAAAAGTACATGCTAAATTACTTCCTTTTATGAAAGAGTTAAATTTACTTTTCATTATAACATTAGCTGTTTGTTTTAAGTCAGCGGGATAGTAGTATAATACTGGTATTTAAGACGGAAGATGAGTATGGCAGAAAAGAAACTTCAGATCCGCGAATTAACGAGCGGAGATGATCTGGCTATTAAGAATATAGTTCAAAGTGTTTTGCGGGAATACCATGATGATTTGCCCGGTACGGCATATTATGACCCTGAATTAGGCGCGCTCTCTAAATTCTACGCAGCGAGACCGCACAGAAAATATTGGGTAGTGACTGTGGCAGGAAAAGTTGTAGGCAGTTATGGTTTGGCGGAATTTGATGATTCGGGAACTGTTGAAATTCAAAAGTTGTATTTGCTACCAGAGACTCGCGGGGTAGGAGCAGGTAAGAGATTATTAGGTTTATGTGAAGAATATGGGCGTAAATTTGGTTATAGTTCTTTATATATTGAGACTTTATCCAATATGAAGGAAGCTTTAGGTTTGTATGAACATCTGGGCTTTCCTAGACTGGCCAGCTCAAAAGACAAAACCTTGCATAATACTTGTGATGTTTGGCTGGAAAAGAAGCTCTGAAGTGTATTCTAAACAAAGTAAATGTGAACATTGAACATATTGCAAGAAGGGATCGAGACCAATGCTAGAGATAGGTTCAACAACGGACAGCGAATTTGTAAATGTGCTGCTCACAAGTTATGTTTCTTTACTGGAAAACAATAAGCAGGAAACTTTTAGCTTTAATATCATTGACGATAATCTGACGGATGATGATAAACGGCGGATAAACTTATTACGGCAGAGCTACCGCAATTGTGCGCAAATTAATTTTTTGGGTACTGATTTTGCGGAACTTTATCACGGAGCGAATGTTAGGTCGCCGCGTTCGCTGATCAAGGAAAACACTTATTACAGGTTTGAATTTCCACAGTTGATCTCTTGTTCACGGTTGTTATATCTGGATTGCGATATGATCTGTCGAGGTGAGATCAGCGCCCTTTTTAAGGCGGAACTGCATGATAATATCATTGGCGCAGTAGAGTCTCAGATGTATGTTGACCGACTTGAGCTTTTGGGAGTCAAACATCAACGCCCCCAATATTTTAATGCGGGATTATTGTTGATCGATACGAAGAAGTGGAAAGACCATGACATTACTGCTAAGGCACGTCAATATATGAAGGAACATGCTGATATTATTGATTTCCAGGATCAAGATACTTTAAACGCTGTTTTAGCTGATCGCTGGGAGCAGCTTGATCCGAAATACGACCTGCAGTCGCCTTTGATGCGATATGAGAAACAAAGCGCTGATCCCTGGCAACGAAAGGCGGCTGCTCACGCTTTACAAGACCCGGTGCTGATCCACTATACCGGTTTTGGCAAACCGTGGGTCACAAAAGGTGAATATGTAAGCCCTTGGCGCTCTGAATACTATAAATATCAACAGCTCATGTTTGAAAAAATTGGACATTAAAAAAATAGGAAGGAGTGCGGGTCACGATCATATCTCGCCCAAATTGCGCAAAGGCGCTGAATATCGTAAAAATTAATTGCCCTGTGGGGGTATTGTCGATTGTTCCCATGTTTAAAATGTAATATCTTGATCGAATAGGCCTTGAATAATCTCTTTGTTTATTTTTTTAGTTGCTGTTTATGTTTCTAAGTTCTGACGCGCTGTTATTTGCCTATATTATAAGGTATAAAAACAAGGGGCTGGGACAAAACAAAAAACCCAGTCTTAAAAATAAAAATTGCGACATAATGTCAGATGTAAAATCCCGTTATGCCGCCATCTTTATTTTGGCTACAATCTAACTTTCTAAGTGTTATTAGTTTTGTCCCAGCCCCTTAAAATAAACTAAAACGTTAGATTAGAAAAGTTTACTGTTTTATTTTATTAGAGACTAAACTTTTTTGCATAATTAAGTCTCTTTGCGGATCGTCGCCGGGTTGAAAAACATGCTCTCTAATTTGTTCAAATCTCAATTTATTATAAAATTTCAAAGCTGCAATACTATTTTTCCAAACACCTAATCAAATGATATTTTTTTGTTGTGATTTGGCTAAATCCAAAGCTTTTTGGAATAATTGTGTACTAATTTCCTGATGTTTTTATTCTTTTTTCACATAAATTCGTTTAACTTCAAGCGCATTTTGTGTCATATTGTTTTTCCTTTATTACTCCGCACATCTAAGCCCTGAATCGCATTATCATACGTCCACTGCTTAACTTTTGTCATGTCATTAGTGCGGTAATAATCAGCGATTAACTCGTTCCATTTATCCCACTTATCTAAGGGCACATTGATTAGCCCAGCACCACCGTCAATCATAATTTTATTAGCGCTTAAAGTCGCTGTCCTTTTATTGCCGTCCCAAAAGATTTGTTGGCTCATATTATGATACATAACGGTCAAGGCCTTATCAGTCGTGGTTGTCTGTGAATCAGCCAACGTTTTTTGTAAAAATTCTTCGCTCCCTAAATTGATCCCACCTTGTCCCTGCCGTAAGTCGCCAGGAACCAAGGCGTCTTCGGCAGCCACTACTTTATTGATTTGCTTTTCCATTGCCAACGTTAAAGGTTCATTTTGAGTCGTTACATACTGCCAACCTCGCTTTAAATTAACAATTGTCAAAACATCTTCCACTGGCACACCTGCAACGCTCATGCCGTCCATGATAGTCTGCGTTTGTGACAAGGTCGTATTGACCCCCTCAAAACGGGCGTTGGTATGCACTAACTTAGTAAAGTTTGACCGTGCAAAACGCCGATTTTCTGCGGGCGTGAAATTATATAAATCAAAATATTGTTGTAAGTCTGCCATTAAAATTTACTTTCTTCCTATTTTAAAAAGCTGATTAGAATGATTTATTAGGGTTTTTACGTAAGGATGCATATACTTTTTTAACAAAGAAATATAAAATTGGCGTCAAAACTGCCGTGGAAATCGAGTTAACGACAGTTGCCGGAAGACTGACAAAGGATGCGACTAGGGCCGCTTTTAAAAATGAACCTGCCATCAGTGCTTCAACGATCGAAACACAATAAGTTGTGAAAATTTTGGTGATTCCGGCGATTACAGCGATGATAATGATATTACGCTTGCTGTCGGTGTATTTCAGGGCTTTATACACGGCGGTTATAACTAATGCGACTACGACCACTTCCAGCATAGTAAGCCAGGAAGTAGCAGCGTAGCCGTTCAAAATATCAAAGCCGCCCAACCCGATTATGCCAGCCAGCATGCCGTTGCGAAAACCCAAAAAGAGAATTGCAACAGCTGTTAGGGTATTGCCGAAGTGAATGAAAGGACGGCCAACAAGTGCAGGGATTGGAATGCGTAAGACCCAGATCCCGATATAAATAATGGCAGCAAACAGACCAGTTAATATAATTGCACGTAATGAATTTTTGTTATCTTCTATCATTTGTTTCTCCTTGTGCTAATTGTTTTAAAAATTTTGGTAATGCAGAATTATAATTTAAGCCGACTCGCGGATCACTTTGAGATTCTTCTTGGCGTGCTCTGATTGCCGTATGCAGCAGTTCCAGTGCTATATCACAGGAGTGCTGGATCGAATGACCTGAAATTACAGCCGCAAACAGTGCCGCTGCGAAAATATCTCCTGTCCCAAAATAACTCGCGGGAAACCTAGTCTGTGTTTTGACCCAGATCTCACCAGTTGTTTTCTGGCAGCCCACAACAGCAATTTGGTCGTTTGCAAGTGGGATCCCGGTGATCAAAATAAACGGGATCCCAAAACGTTCCTGCAGCTGTTTGACCGCGATGGAAGCCTCTTTGATCCCACCGTTTAATAACTGCGGCTGGTCAAGTAAGAAAGCGGCTTCTGTCAGATTGGGAGTTAAGATGTTGGCTCGTTGTATCAACTCTTTCATGGCATTAACATATTCTTGATCGAAACCGTGGTAAAGGTGACCATTGTCACCCATTACAGGGTCGATCAAGACCAGCGTCTTTGGAGTGGTCAGTGTTGAAAGGCTATTTTGCAGTTCCTTAAGGGGTTTAAGACCCAAATAACCTAGATAAACGCCGTCAAAGTTGAGTTTCAACTTTTGCCAGTGTGTTATGATACGCGCCATTTCTAGACTAAGGTCTAAATATGTATTATCAGCGAAGCCGCCGGTATGTGTGGAGAGCAGAGCAGTTGGTAAAGCGCTGACGTTTGCCCCACTGGCACTTATTAATGGTAGGGCAGTCTGAAGTGAGACTTGGCCAAAGCAAGAAAGATCTTGGCTCACTAAAACTTGTGATCGCAAAAATTTAACCTCCTTATCAGATATTTGTTTTACCATTGAGTATAGCACCTTTTACTATAAAAAGAGAAAAAAGTGCTGGCCAACAGGGAAATTGATGTGAACGCTATTTCTAATATTTGGAATAATGCAATGACTGGTTTATAATAAAATGGAGTGACGGTTAAAAATGACGTTATTTAGTAACGTTGTGACCGTTTAGACCTGTAAGTATTCGAGAATAATAAACGACTGGTGAGAAAGCTCACCAAGGAGGACTTATAATATGAAGAAAATTTTAGTGGTGGATGACGAAAAACCGATCTCTGATATCATTAAATTTAATTTAAATAAAGAAGGCTATGATGTTTATGTAGCCTACGATGGTGAAGATGCCATCAAACAAGTTGAGGAAGTTGACCCAGACTTGATCATCTTGGACTTGATGTTACCGAAGATCGATGGCTTAGAGGTCGCGCGTGAGATCCGCAAAACGCACGAAATGCCGATCATCATGGTTACCGCTAAAGATACAGAGATCGATAAGGTTTTAGGCCTTGAAATGGGTGCTGATGATTATGTGACCAAGCCGTTTTCTAACCGTGAGTTAGTGGCACGGGTCAAGGCTAATCTGCGTCGTCAAAATTCGGTTGCACAAGCAGCCCAAAATGAAGAAAAAGAAGAAAATAGTGATATAGTGATCGGTGATCTTACCATTCATCCAGAATCATACACGGTATCACGGCATGGTGAAAAGATCGAGTTAACTCATCGTGAATTTGAATTACTGAATTATTTGGCAAAGCATATGGGACAAGTTATGACCCGGGAACATTTATTGCAAACTGTTTGGGGCTACGATTATTTTGGCGATGTCCGAACGGTCGATGTAACAATGCGTCGTTTGCGTGAAAAGGTCGAGGATAATCCGAGTCGGCCTGTCTGGTTAGTTACTCGTCGTGGTGTAGGCTACTATTTGCGTAATCCAGAAACCGATTAAATAGAGAATAAAGCAAGCCGGTCAGTCATTGACTGGGTGAAGCATAGACAAATGTTGAGCGCTGGCAGTAGAGATACAGCCGGCGTTTTGTATTTTGTCATTCAGCAGATAATTCGAGGAGAAGAAGTTGAAAAAAAGACTACGTATTTTTCGATCTATTCATTTTAAAATTGCCTTAGTATTCGTGTTATTGCTGCTGCTGGCGTTTCAGATCGTTGGGGCAGTATTTGTACAACGACTTAAAAGTGAAAACTTAAGGGCATTTAAGCAAAGAGTCGAATTGACGCCTTACGTGGATAATTCGTTGATCACGAGTTTGAGTATGGCCGATGCGAAGAAAAGTGACCGTCAGATCAATTCGACTTTAACAGGTATCAACAATCAAAATATTTCCGATGTGCAAGTGGTTGATGCCAAGGGAAATATCCGAGGTGAAACCAGCGCCAATGGGCATGCTATCGTTGGACAAAAAACAACAGATAGCCGAATCAAACGCGTTTTGTACTCAGGACGTTCGTTTAGTGAAACAACTTTGAATCGTGCCGATAATAAACACTATTATATTTCGATCACACCCTTATTCAGTTCGGACGGAAATAACAACACCTTGGTCGGTGCGGTATATTTGCGGGCAGACCTGGAATCAGTTTATGATTCGATCGATGGAGTCACTTTGATTTTTGCGACAGCTGCGGTGTTTGCCATTTTTATCGGGGTGGGTTTAGCAATTTTAATTTCACGTGCCATTACACGACCAATAGATGAAATGAAGAAACAAACTGCTAAAATTGCTGATGGAAATTATTCAGGCCATGTGCACGTTTATGGTGATGATGAACTTGGGGAACTCGCTCAAGCTGTCAATAATTTGTCGGTTCGTGTGGAAGAGTCAAGAGAACAGTCTGAATCAGAACGAAGACGGCTGGATTCAGTCTTAACGCATATGTCCGATGGTGTTTTAGCAACGGATCGGCGGGGTAACATTACCATCATTAATGATATGGCGGCCGAATTTTTGAATGTTGATTCTGTTGATCAACTCAAGGGGCTCTCGATTTTAGACGTGCTGGATATTCGCGAAGATTATACATTAAGAGACCTTTTAGAAAATCAGGATACCATTTATTTGGACATGTCGGCTCAAGGACGTGACCAGGTTTTGAATGCTTATTTTTCTTTGATTCAGCGTGAATCCGGTTTTATTTCAGGATTGGTCTGTGTTTTGCATGACATCACAGAGCAGCAGAAAATCGATCATGACCGGAAACAGTTTGTTTCTAACGTTTCGCATGAGTTAAGGACTCCTTTGACCAGCTTGCGTTCATATATTGAAGCTTTAAACGATGGCGCCTGGAAAGATCCAGAAGTTGCTCCGTCGTTTTTGAAAGTTACGCAAGATGAAACTGACCGGATGATCCGCATGATCAATGATCTTTTGAGTTTATCCAGGATGGATTCAGGCACAGCTAAACTTGAGTTAGAATTAGTTAATTTAAATGAATTGTTTACTTATATTCTTGACCGGTTTGACATGATGATCAAAAACGAAACAGGTGAAGGACATGAGAAACGTCCTAAGAACTACTCTATTAAACGTGAGTTTACTCAACGTGATCTGTGGGTCGAAATAGACCCGGATAAGTTTATTCAGGTGATCGATAACATTATGAACAATGCGATCAAGTACTCTCCTGACGGTGGTGTGATCACTTGTCGTTTGGTTGAGACCCATGACCATGTCCTATTAAGTATTTCCGATCAAGGACTGGGGATTCCGAAGAAAGATCTTGGACGGATCTTTGACCGGTTCTTCCGTGTTGACAAAGCACGTTCCAGAGCTCAAGGTGGCACAGGCTTAGGCTTGGCTATTTCTCGTGAAGTGATAGAGATGCATAACGGACGGATCTGGGTCGAATCACTTGAAGGAAAGGGCTCGACCTTCTATATTACCTTGCCATATGAAGAATACGGAGAGGAGGATCTATGGAATGAAGATCAAGGATAACATTTTACACTATGTTTTAGCCTTTGCAGTTGTTTTAAGTGTATGTTTGACCTCAATTTTATGGGTCAATCCAACGTATTTACAGAACTCTACTAGAAATAATCAAAATACCGAAGATAAAAGAGCAACGAGCGATGATGCTTCAAAGACAAGGATTGCTGATATTTATCAACCGACTAGTGTTGTGTATAATGAAAATGGGCACAGCTTTCGGCAAACAAGTTCGAAACTTGATTTAATTGATGACATCAGAGAAGATCTGAAAACATGGGATATTCAATCTATTAGTCGAGTTAAAAAGATGTCAACTCAAAATTACGAGGAACTTTTAAAACGTGATCACATGGTCTTCATGGGCTTTTCGGGAGACGTCACTACGACACAGTTGAAAGGATTGTTTAAAAATTCTCCTAAGGGTTTTGCCGGAGAGAGATTTAACAGGATCGCGATTCAGTTAACAGCACACCCGCGGATCTATTTGTTAAATGATAATAATCATCGGGGAACGCGGGTGATGTTAAAAAAGGGTAAATTTACTAATTTACGAAAAATGGTCTCTTCGGAAAATGTCGAGCAAGTACCGATCGAGCTCAAACGAATGAACGACAAATATGTCAGTTTTTATTCAACTAAAGTCAGGGTTCAGCAATACAGCTATTTGGCAAATAAGGATAATGCCAGTACCTTTGTAACTCGGCTACTTGGAACAAGCAACTCTTCAGTCAATTCTCGCAAAGAAGATAAGGAAACAGTTTATTTTGACAACTCTGGTCAGCGAATGACTGTGGCAAATGATACGGGTGAAGTTAGTTATTTGAACTATTCCCATAACACACCTAAAAATTCTTCGTTGTCCAATGATCTTACGGATGCGTTTAAACATTTGCAAGAAACAGGACGTTTATTGGATGATGTCCGTTATGATGAGTATGATGTGAATGATCATCAAGTGACTTATCGGACTTATATCAACGCTTTTCCAATTTTAACTGATAGTAACTATGGTGCCTATCATATTAAATTAGCTGGTACAGGAGGGGAACGAACTGATTTTTCCCTGTATTCTTTACAGATCCCGGTACCTGCTAAGAATAATTCGGTAGAGTTGCCTCCTACGCAGGAAGCAGTTGACAAATTATTGCAAAGAGGTATCCCACAGCAAAAAATCAAGAGTATCCGCATTGGTTACCAAGCTGAAGTAAATGGTTCCTCAAAACAAGTTATTGATTTGATCCCAACTTATTTCGTTCTTTATAACGGCAGCTGGGTGGATTATCAGGACATTTTAGATGGAAAAGTATCTTAACGGAAAGGCGGGAAAGATTTGAATTTTAGAAGAATCGAATGGATCTTTTTAATTGCTTTTATCGCCTTGGATATTTTTTTGATCGGTGTTTATTACAATCAAAGCGGTGTTGAAACAGAAAAAGATGCTGGCAGTGCACGAACGACAACGTCAGTTTTGCGTAGTTTGAAAGATGACCAGATCACTTATCCTTCAAAACTCTCTAATAAAGAAAACGATGGTTATTACATTGCAAGTCCTGATGATGATTATTTAGCAACTAAGATCGATCAGTTGGGCAAAAACAAGGCTGAATATTCCAAACATGATAAAAAGTTGAGCGTTAGTTTGGATAAAAGGGTCAAGGTAAAGAATAATGACCAGCCTGAAAAAACTATCAATAAAATCGTTGCCGATGAGTCTATGGTAGCAGAGGGAGACGAGTACCATTACGACCCGAACTTTTCCAGCAAAAATGAGGTCGTGTATACACAAATGATTTATGGTAAGCGAGTTTCCTCTGAAAGAGGGATGTTAAGGTTCAATATTTCTAAGGGATATGTAACGGGCTATTCGCAGACATATCTGTCAGATATTGAGATCTTGCGTGAAAAGAAGAACACGATCAGTCAAAGACGAGCACTCGTTTGGTTATATCAGTATAATAAATTACCGGCAAATTCAACGGTTAGATGGGGAAATTTGGGCTACACTAAGCTGCTAAGCGTTAATGGCAGTACAGTCTATATTCCAACTTGGAACTTCTCTGTTAAGACTGGCGGGACTACTGTTTATAGAAGGGTCAATGCTTTTAACGGTGCTGTTATGGATTAGTGAAACAACAGGATAACGAGTTAAAAGAAGAGCACTAGTGAACTTTGGGTTCTTTATCAAGTGGTACTGATGAAA
>NZ_AZFI01000300.1 GCF_001435755.1 Ligilactobacillus acidipiscis DSM 15836
AAACATGTGTGGTGACGTAAACCAACTATCAAATAGGACATACTTGGATGTGAACCCATTTTTCTGTGCGGCATCGATCAACTCCAGACCGACATCATTGAGTTTACGCTGGGCTTGACGTCTTCGTTTAGCAGCTAGTGAGCGGGCGTCAAAGCGTTTCTCCGGTCCTAAAACATTTTGTTGTTTACTAGATGAAACTAAGGAAAAATCAACTGGTAAAAAGGTGTTACCATCACTCCAACCAAGGGTCAACGCGCGAAATCCTTTGAGATAGACTTGTTTATCGTGATCGAAGACCCGGGCTAAAAGTTCAGTATGTTGCGAGAATTGACGCTTAAACAAGGAATCATCGAGAATAAAGGCCTGTCTCCTTTTATCATCAGTAAAGTGCTGCACATAGGTCACAAGGCGATAAGCTATTAAGATAACTAGTCGTTGCCAGTTAGTATGAGGATCATTTAAACAGTTACGCACCGTCTTTTTCGTAAAGAGCGGATCTTGATGAGCACGAAAAATTGAATAACGTGAAAAAGTAGCGGTCAAAAGCCATTCAAAAAGTACGGTCACCCTGATCCCACGGGTTTTATAAATATTGGCCTGGCGAAGAATAGAATTTAAGTGGACCAATTTAGTGAAGTGACGTAAAGAAAGCTGAAAATCATGAGGTAATTGCGGTATAGTAGACATGAGCACGAATACTCCTTTGTATATTGTTTTTGGACGACTCAATTATACTGGCATGGAGTGATTCGTGTCTATTTTTATCTAAAAAATCCCCGCCGTAGCGAGGGATTTTTAATATCATTAACTTTCAACCTTCAGATACTAATTAAAAATGCGACTAACTTCCAGTAGCATCATTTTTAAGTATTTATTATTTTATGCCTGCTTTAGGGCATCTAATCTATTCTGATTATCTCATGTAAACTGGTTCAATGCACATCGAATTTCTTTCGATACCTGATAAAAGTTGTCCGCTTGATCCCGGTATTCCGAGCAACGTCTATGTCACTCATGCCTGCCTGATAAAGCTTAAAAGCATGTTGCAAGCGGGG
>NZ_AZFI01000301.1 GCF_001435755.1 Ligilactobacillus acidipiscis DSM 15836
AGTTACCGTTGGGTCACTAAAACGGACCCTAAAGTAATCCTGGATAAAATTAGTTTGTCCAGCTAAAGCCCAATGGTATAAAGTCCGGTCCAGACCAGCGATCCCTACGGAAGCTTTTTTACAATATTTACGTAAGTGAAACCGATCCAAAATGAACGTGCAGTGCGGAATAAAGTCGGCTCCGTGCTTGATCCATTGAGCACCGTCACCGCTTAAATAAACTTTTTCTGGCCGATAGTTGGTCTCTATATAATCTAGAACTTCTGTCCATAATTCTTCGTTGTCTTTGCCCGGATAGTTACCCGTAAAGTAATGCGCTTTGATCAGTGGATGGCGCGGATCAGTTACGTCATAACCTTCATGAACATAAACTAGTTTCATGAAACGATTAGTACTGTCCTGATAAGCAACATGATCTTCGTCAGCTTCAATAAATAGCGTTTGGATCGGTTTGGGGGCGGGCTTCTCAGTCACAGAAGGCTCATTGGGCAGTTGTTGACCTTCACGGTGAACAATGTTCATGACTGCTGTTTTAGAGTGGATCCCCAAATGGGGGATCATCGTGAGCGCTTCTTGGTAAGTATGTCCAGCAACATTTTCTAAGATCTGCGCTTTGACTCCCAGCGTCATCCGGCTATATTTTTGCCAGCCTAAGACTTTATCCAACAAAAAGAAATACGCCCGGGTTTCTTTATTTTGATAATATGTCCGCTTCACTGTGAGATCACCGTACAAAGTCGACTTAGTCGTTTCACGGATCGCTTTGATCGCAAATTTATCCTTGCGGATCTCAGACTCCTTAAACTGCCGGTCGGCTTCTTCTAAAAAGACCCTGATCAAGTTTAGGCATAGTTTTCTCCCTGCGGCCATTGTATTTTCGATCCAGTCATCAAAGGCAAGATCTTGGTACAGAACTTTTTCACCATTTTTTGTAAAATTCGCCCACATTTGTTCGCTCATCTGTTGTAAAATATTCATTGGGAAATAACTCTCTCTTTCAT
>NZ_AZFI01000302.1 GCF_001435755.1 Ligilactobacillus acidipiscis DSM 15836
TTTTCTATCAGTACCAAATATTATAGAACCGCTTTTTTGCTAGGACTGTTTTTTACATTAAAAATTTGCTATGATAAGTGGCGAAGAGAGTAGAGAGGATGAGCTCTAATGTCAAAATTGGTTCTTTTACGTCATGGTCAAAGTTTGGCAAATAAAGTCAATGAATACACGGGGTGGTCAGACTCCCCGCTGACAGAGTATGGGATTAAGCAAGCTCATGAAGCAGGCAAATTACTGCTAAAACAGCAACTTGAATTTACTGATATTCATACTTCGGTTTTGGTCCGTGCTATTAAAACGTCCAACATTGTTCTGGATGAATTACACCAGTCATATATCCCAATTCATAAAACTTGGCGTTTAAATGAGCGCCATTATGGTTCATTGCGAGGCTGGAACAAAGATGACACCCGTAAAATTTTCGGAGTCGAGCAGGTTGCTTTGTGGAGACGCTCTTATTATGCAGTACCTCCTAAGTTGGAATTTCCAGACCGAGACCGTCGTTATGCTAATTTACCGGATAGTTCATTACCGTTGGCGGAAAGTTTGGCAATGGCGACGGATCGGATCGTGCCTTATTGGATAGATTCAATTGCCCCTAAATTGTTGACGGATAAAAATCAGCTAGTAGTCGCTCATGGCAGCACGGTGCGTGCGATGATCAAATTTATCGAGCAGATCAGCGACAAGGATATTGATGGAGTCGAAGTTGCTAATGGTGAACCGATTATTTACACTTTCGATGACAAATTAAATTTACAAGACAAACAAATAATTACGCATTAAATCAAGTGATCACGGAACTTTAGATAACGGTGCTTCTTGGCTATTAGGGCTGAGAGGCTTTTTGTTTGGACTGAATTGTTGAGTCAGAGCAGCAGAATGAGTGGTGAAATTTGTTTAATTTGAGAGAAATGTGATGCAAAGTCGGGCGAAGTAAGCGTCACAAGTTGGAATGTGACGCAAACTTCGGTGAAGTAAGTGTTACAAG
>NZ_AZFI01000303.1 GCF_001435755.1 Ligilactobacillus acidipiscis DSM 15836
ATTCTTCTTTGGAATATCCCATTGTTTGAGCAAATAAATCTGAAGCATAAGTAATATTTGTTTTTGCATCAAATGTTACTACGGCCAAATTTTCAGTTACAGAACTCAAAAAATCAGAACTTGTCTCCACTATTATCCACTTCTTTCAATTTACTTTAGTTAGCTCCAAAATAGTTCTTTACCACTCAGGTATTATATCGGACATTTCCGTAAAAGTTAAAGTGGAATTACCCATTATTATTACATTTAGAACAAAAAAGCCTATCAAAGTGTGCAACTAGACCACTTTGATAGGCAATAAAATTTCACTTTTTTATTTTTCGATTTGGGCTTCAGATGGTAATTTCTGTTGTAAGAAACTTATCAAATCATTCAGCGACATTTCAAAAACTAATGCATGTTGCCGCTGCGATTTCTTTTCAACAAAGGTTGCCACGATCACATTTCTTTCTTGATCAACATCTACTGGTTGCAAGTTGACCTTTATTATCTTTTGAAAATCCAATAATCTTGTTAACAGATTCGGCAGCAGGACCCCATGGTCTGTCAGGCCATTACGCCCAGCAATAAATGTCAAGATCACTAGAGCAGACATCATCATTAAAAAGAGCACTGAATGCCCAAACGTCTGCATTAGCGGACTCAAGAAGCCCAACAAGATCATACCACCCAAAACAGGAGAGAAATTATATTTGGCCTTGCGTTCTAATTGGGATTGAAA
The DNA here is from genome assembly GCF_001435755.1 of Ligilactobacillus acidipiscis DSM 15836. Lineage (GTDB taxonomy): Bacteria > Bacillota > Bacilli > Lactobacillales > Lactobacillaceae > Ligilactobacillus > Ligilactobacillus acidipiscis. The sequence continues at coordinate 722 of NZ_AZFI01000303.1, forward strand.
ATAAACACGACGTACTAACGAGAAAAACAGCAGAACAGCCATCACTATAATAATTAGCAAACTATCTAACCTCCTTTTTGGTCTTGCTTAATTTTTAATTCGTGTTCATTATACCGCACTCATGTATAATTTCCATCTTCGAAAACTCAATACCGCTAATACTTGTCCATAAGTCGCCAGACGATACTATCCAATTAGCAATTAAATATTTTTATATGTGTTAGCGTAAAGTATTTGTGGGTGGAAGT
>NZ_AZFI01000304.1 GCF_001435755.1 Ligilactobacillus acidipiscis DSM 15836
ACCGAGCGTTTTTGAACTTTATTTTTTCTTATCTTATACATTTTGTCCGCTTTAAGTAGAAAAACTGAGTTAATTTAAAAACTGAACCTCTTTATATCTCTTTAATAACCTCTTTAAACCTCTTTAGAAAGTCTGTATCCCTTGACACTCATGGTTTATAGCGTTCTATTCCGTACATTTTGCCCGCTTATTCCGTACATAATTATTTGATGTATTGAATAGAAAGTGATATGCTCTTTTTAAATTATGAGGTGATTATATGGTAAATGAGCTCGTAAAATACGATAATCGACTAAATTCCATTCCATTACGTCGTTTTAACTCCCGTGAAATGAATTTATTTTTTTCCATTGCTTCAAGAATCATAGATAAAGGAACCAATGATATTTCATTTTCATTTACACAATTGAAGTATTTAAGCCAATATAAAAACCACAATGGACGATTTATTGAGGATTTAGAAAAAGTATATGACAAGCTTTTAAGTATCAGTGCGAGAAATGATGACGGTGATAAAATTGTTAGGTTTGTTGCATTCACAAAATATGAAATCGAAAGATCTACAGAAACTGTAACCATTGCTGTTAATCCAGATTTTAAGGGGCTTTTTAATGAGTTACGTACATGGACTAGGTTTAGTTTGGAACAGTTCGCAAGCCTGAAAAGTACGTACTCTAAAACAGCATTTCGACTATTAAAGCAATACAGAACTGTTGGTAAAAGAAATTTTAAAATGTCTGAATTTAGAGAATTATTGGATATTCCTGAAAGTTATAGAACAGATGCCATTGATAGACGCGTTTTAAAACCAATTAAAGAAGAACTATCTCCTATATTTCGTGGTTTAAAAGTTAAAAAACGCCACGAGGGTCATGGTGGTAAAATAACCGGTTATGAGTTTACCTGGAAGCCTGAAGATAAAAACGAAAATGACTTTTTAAAAAGTTCTTGGTATGAAAT
>NZ_AZFI01000305.1 GCF_001435755.1 Ligilactobacillus acidipiscis DSM 15836
TAAGCTATCAACAGGAAAAAGTATAGAACCTAAAAATTGATATGACTATATCTAAAGTATACCCATAATTATACGTCTCGACGATCATCCTTCTCTTATAAATAATCTGAAATTCGATCACGGATCTTCATGTGTGAGTTTGCTGCAACGATCAATAAAAATATTGTTATTAACCAAAAACTTAAATTAAACATTCCTTTATCCCAGATCCACGCTCGTCCAAAAGCAATATCTCGAAAACCTTCAATTAAATAATAAAAGGGATTGATCAGCTGAGCTTGAATGAAAACCTGTGGAATTACATTAAAATGTCCTAAATCAAAAATAACTCCAGAGCCGTACATTAAAAATCTAAAAATGTAATTCAGGAAAAATTTAAAATCAGGGAAAACTACTTCAATCGATGAACATAATAATGAAACCGAAAGAGTAAAAATTATCAACATTGGTATATAGTACAAAAATTGTAACCAATAAACCGAAGGATAATAGCCAGAAAATACCGCTAAAAATAACCCTCCACCAACCATGATAAAGAGTTCCGTAAAAAAACCAATCATGGAAGAAGTTGGCATTATACTAACTGGGAATCGCATTTTAGCCGTTAATTTAAATTGTTTAGTGACACTCTTTGCTCCGGTAGTGATCACATGTTGCATAAAAGAATATACTCCCATACCAATGAACATCCAAGGCAAAGGAGGCAACCCGTCTGGAGCAGTACGGTGCATTAAAATTCCGAAAATTATGTAATTGATTGCTAATTGCACCAAAGGATCTAAAATTTCCCATAACCTGCCAAAACGATTCTGCATTGAAGTACTCTTTGTACTATATTTAGATAAGTTTGCTGCTATACGCAAATATTTAAATTGTTCCTTGATATAAATTATTGCATCTTTCATTATTGGTATTCTCCATTTAATTATTGTACTCGTCGTTTGTAAAATTAA
>NZ_AZFI01000306.1 GCF_001435755.1 Ligilactobacillus acidipiscis DSM 15836
TTACCAACAACTCCAATCTTTTGAACGCGGTCAAATTGAGTCCCTGACTCGATTAGGATTTGGCGTTCGTCAGATCGCCAGCCGGCTTCACCGGAGTCCCAGCACCATTTCTCGCGAATTAAAACGCGGGTTAACCACCCAGATTGATTCCCAGAAACATCGGTCATATCAGGGCTACTTTGCCGAGCGCGGGGCGGCTTACTATCGAGAACAGCGGGCCAAGTGTCACCCCAAAGGTTTACTGCAGCGGGCTGCCGTGTTCTTCAAGTCCCTGCCGAAAGCTTTAAAAGCTAAGCCACGAGTTTTCAGTGTCGATACGTATGTCCACTATTTCAAAGCTCATTACCCGGGCTTTCCCTGCCCATCAACGGCTACGGTCTATCGGTATATCGAGGCTGGCAAGCTCCCGGAGCTTCACAACTATGATTTACCCATGAAGCTACGTCGCCGCGTTAAACGCCCGAATCACCGACATGCCCGCCTGAATAAAAAACGGCTTGGACAGTCCATTGAAGACCGGCCCGCAGTGGTTCGGAAACGTCAGGAGTTGGGCCATTGGGAAGGCGACTTAGTGAAAGCCAAACGGGTTGAGTCCGAACCAGCTTTAATGACGTTAACCGAGCGAGTTAGCCGGATGGAAATTATCGTTAAATTGCCTGATTACCGGGCAGAGACTTGCCGGCAAGCCCTCCAAGATACGATTGATGATTACGGTGCAGAAAACTTTCGGACGATCACGTTTGACAACGGCTCGGAATTCGCTAGTTTAAATCAGGTTCAAGGAACGGAAATCTACTTTGCCCATCCATATTCTCCCTGGGAACGGGGCACTAATGAGAATGTGAATGGTCAATTAAGAGAGTTCTTCCCAAAGGGGCATTCCTTTAAAAACCTCTCATTAGTGGATCTGCAGTTGGTTCAAGACACGCTGAATCACCGTCCCCGCCGCTG
>NZ_AZFI01000307.1 GCF_001435755.1 Ligilactobacillus acidipiscis DSM 15836
TGAACTCACAAAATAAAATATATTTTCTAGGATTTACTGACTCAAATTTAAGATTATCCTTACTTGCTGGATAATTGGCAGCTAAAAAACTAAAACCACTAACAAAATAATGACACTCCACAGTACAACTGTAGGTACTAACGCATTTTTTAAACCTTTAAACAGATCCATGATCCATCTCTCCTTGTTTTTCTTACAAGTTTAGCCGACCTATCTTAAAATAAGCTTAATTGTTTTTTAGCTGCAACAGCCAGTACGTATAACGATCGAAAGACAGGAAAAAATCGTTAATCTAGTTCATTATATTAAAAGGGCGTCCAACCGCAATTCTAGCCAAACAAGTAAAAATTTTTAAAGAGGATGCTTTAGTTTGGAATGATATTGCTGGTGGTGCAATTATTACAGCTGTCAAGGTTAGTTGCTCAAGCCTTAATGTTGCATTTAATAAAATAACCTATCTTAGGGACAATTTTTATGACTTTGATCAATTGACAAGAGCACCCTGTTATTATTAACAAGATGCCCTCTAATTAAAATATTAAATTAAACTGTTCCTCATTCTATTACACAAATAGATCAATTCTATTTTTCGTTTGTACTATCCCGCCTCTATAATACCGTTGCAGCTCCTTGACTGCGCCCGATCACGCGAAATGTCATCAAATCAAATCTTACCTGAGCAAATTACTTAACTCTTAACTGCCAATTAGTATAACACTTTTGTTAGTCAAGAACATACATCTTCTTTATATAGTACTATTTTCTTAGCTGATCAATCAAAAAAGTACAGAAAGGCCAGAGACTTCAAAAACAAGACAACTCTTGATATTTATTTGCACGTCACAGCTAAGAAGAAGCAAAAAACTGCTGCAAAATTTGCTAATTTTGTAGCTAATTAGTAAAACACGTATTATTTTTACGCAAAATAAAAAAGCCCTAAGC
>NZ_AZFI01000308.1 GCF_001435755.1 Ligilactobacillus acidipiscis DSM 15836
TAAGGGAAAAGTATGAATAATTCAGGTTAATATTATCGTAAATAAACTTTTGTACGTCTTGTTCTGTATATTCTCCTACTGCAATTTTAACAGAGGCTTTATAAAGTGCGTCTTCTAATTCTTGATCGTTGTCGGCTACGAAATAGAATTGATTAGCTTCTAAGAAAAGTTGTGCTGTCATAAAAGCTGTTCTTTTGTTGCCATTGTTAAAAGCTTGGTATTTAGCTATCACATGCCAAATATGAGCGGCCTTAGCCGTAACCGTGGGAAATACGTCTTGACCAAACACTACAGAATTTTTTACCACTGATAATAAGTTAGTTATAATTCCTGGATCTTTCAACCCATATAAACCATATATCCCTTCTTCTTCAAAAATCTTTTGAGCTTTTTCATTCCAATTACACACATCATCTAAAGAAGGAAATATTATATCTATCGGTACATATATAAAGAGCCATTTGTATCCATTGGTTTTAACCTCTACATCTATACCATGATTATTATTTTGGTTTGCAGAATAAACCATTGTGCCTTCTTTTCTATTTTCTAGTTTCTTTTCTTTAAATAGAGTTCTCATAACTACTTTTGCAAACTCATTTTGATGAGGTTTTATAAAATCTACATCCTTATCTATAGGATTTATCAGGACCCCATCATAGTCATAGCCGTTATATCTTATTTTTTCTATAACTAACCACTCCCTTCAAAGTTCAAATAAAGTATAGCACAAAAAATAACGCCCACCCGGGTAAGGTGAGCACGATAACCACAACATAGGCGGGGACATTGATCCGCCTTTTGATAGTATATCATTAATAATAGATTTTTTGTCCAGGTAAGTCAAATTAGCATTCTTACCCCCAATTGTCAAATCAAGTGCGACAAGTGTAAAGCTTAAACTATAAGTGAAGAT
>NZ_AZFI01000309.1 GCF_001435755.1 Ligilactobacillus acidipiscis DSM 15836
GCACCAAATTCACTTTGACCAGCTCTTAGAACCTGTTTAAAATCTTCTTAGGAGTAATACCAGAAACGCTAAGATAACCATTTGACGACTTGAATTGAGTTTACGCTCACAGTTCTTCCAAAGTCGTCGACATTTATCCAACCAACTGAAGGAACGTTCAACGATCCAGCGTTGTGGCAGTACTTCGAATTTATGAAGCTCATTGCGTTTAGCCACCTGGACGGTGGCGTTTAAATTAGTGTAAACATCAGCGGCAAAATTCGATCCAGTGTAGCCACCATCGACAAGAACCGATTTAACTTGCTGTAAATGCCCAGAATTTAGAGCTAACATGGCACTGGCTCCATTACGGTCGGAAACATTGGCCGTGGTGATGTGAATTGCTTGTGGTAAGCCGTTAATATCAACCGCTAGGTGGCGTTTGATGCCGGATATGCGTTTACCACCGTCGTAGCCGCGATGCTCAGCAGTATCGGTATTTTTAACGCTTTGTGCGTCAATGATTATGAAAGATGTTCTAGCCGAGCGTGACTGTTTTTCCCGTAGGGTAAAGACAATTTTTTTAAACACTGATCTAAGATTGATAGTTCATCAATAATCTGTTCCTCAGACCATACGCGATAATAGTAATAGACCAATTGCCAGCGAGGAAAATCAACTGGTAACTCGCGCCATTGACAGCCAGTTCTTAAAACATAGACAACTGCACAGAACAACTCATAAAGATCATACTTTCGAGGCCTCGTTGAACGCCGTGCAGCTTCTAAGTCGGGACGAATGAGTTCAAATTGTTGGCGGGAAATATTGCTTGGGTAGTTCATGACTAATCACCTTTTTTGAACTATCATACCAAATATATTAGATTTTAAACAAGTTCTTAGAAGATAACTTGCATTTTAAAGATGA
>NZ_AZFI01000031.1 GCF_001435755.1 Ligilactobacillus acidipiscis DSM 15836
CTCAAGGTAAAATTATGAATAATCCAGGATATTTATGGATACTGCGGAATTTTGGCAGTCATTTCAAGATACTTTACCAGCCTTAGTTAAAGGCGTGATATTGATCTTGATTGCGTGGTTAGTTGCTGTACTAGTCAAAAATGTTGTTACCAAGGGATTCAAGAAAATCAAACTGGATGAACGGTTAGTTAAGTGGAAGATGTTCACTAGTACTGAACAAGCAGATAATTTGCTAGATTCATTGGGCAAGATCTGTTATTACTTAATTTGGCTGGTTTTCTTGCCGGGTATCTTCACGACTTTCGGACTTAATTCGATCGCCTCACCGATCACAGATATGATGAATTATATTTTACAATATCTACCTAACATCTTATTGGCAGCTGTGATCTTAACTATTGGGATCCTCGTAGCTAAATTAGTCAAAAACTTAGTCTACAATTTGGCAAGCACTTTGAAAGTTGATCATTACGTTGACAAATTTGTCGGAACTTCAAAAGATGAAGAAAACAAAGAATCAATTGCTAAGTCTTTAGCAATGATTTGTTACTTACTTGTTTTGCTTCCAATTGCAGTCGTTGCTCTAGAAGCGCTTAAGATCTCCACGATCACTAAACCGATCGTAACTGTTTTAAATAGCATTTTAAGTGCTATCCCTAACATTTTAGTGGCAGCGATCTTGCTAACTGTCGGAATCGTGATCGCGAAAGTTGCCGGTAATTTAGTCACAAGTTTGTTAGAAAATACTGGTATCGACAAAATGTCAGAAAACCTTTATCCAAAAGAGAAAGTACCTGCTGCTAAGATCTCCAAGATCTTGGGCCAGATCGTCGCAGTTGTCGTTGGGCTCTTCTTCGTAGTCGAAGCGCTGGGAGCCTTGAAGTTCAAAGTTCTCGACCACGTTGGTGAAGCGATCATTGGTTATTTGCCGAACTTGTTGTTTGCTGTGATCATTTTGGGTCTCGGCTTCTTTGGCGGACAATTTGTCGGCAAGATGCTTACAAATGCTACTAAAAACAAATGGCTCGGGCTCATTATTCAAGTTGTCTTTGGCATCTTCGCAGTTTTCATGGCATTAGACCAATTAGACTTTGCCAACAGTATCGTAAATATTGCTTTCTTATTTATTGTTGGTGGACTTTCAGTGGCCTTCGCCGTTGCTTTCGGATTGGGCGGCCGCGATTTTGCCCATCATCAATTAGAGAAATTAGATAAGAAATTAGACGATGAAGGCAAGGATAAAGAAGAATAGAGTGTAGCGTGGTGCTTAGAAGGTGAGCACTAACGGGCTGCTGGACTATAATGCGTTTTGCAGCATTATGGTATGGCAGCTGGTTAGGCACAGCCTGCTGCCACGCGGAACTCGACTAAAAACCAGCAACATCTCTTTTTGCAGAGACATGTTGCTGGTTTTTCTATATTCAAAAGCGCAGCATAAACCTGAGCTTTTATTATTTTGATTTACTTCTTCTGTTGCGGCTTAGGTTCTAGTCTCTTACCGACTTCTTTCAAGTATTTCGTCAGATCATCTTTGATCTCCGGATTTTCCAGACCAAACTGAATTGCAGTCTTTAAATATCCAAACTTATTTCCGACATCAAAACGCTAACCAGTAAATTCATGAGCAAAGACACGCTGTGTTGCATTTAGGCGATCGATTGCATCAGTCAACTGTATTTCGTGATCTTTTCCTGGCTTTTGGGTCTCTAAGAGATCAAAAATTTCAGGTGTTAGTAAATAACGGCCAATAATTGCCAGCTCCGATGGAGCATCTTTTGGTGCAGGCTTTTCTACGAAACTTTTAACATCATACAGGCCGTGATCTAATTCAGAAATGGGCTCAATTATCCCATAATCTTTGGTTTTGGCATGGGGGACCCGCATGACTGCCAGAGTCGAAGCATGTGTTTTGTCATAACGATCGATCAATTGCTTACTTTGTCCCTCATTAAATCATCACCAAGCATAACAACAAACGGTTCATTATCAATAAAATCGCGAGCCCTCAAGACAGCATCGCCCAAACCATTCGGATGAGGCTGCCGAATGAAAAACAGGTTGATATTGGTCGTTTCTTGGACTAATTTCAATAAATGCGACTTGCCTTTTTCTTTCAAGTTGGCCTCTAGTTCTGGATTTGAATCGAAGTGATTTTCAATTGGCTGTTTTCCTTTCCCAGTCACGATCAAAATATCTTCGATCCCAGAATCGATTGCTTCTTTAACAATAAATTCAATTGTCGGGCGGTCAATGATCGGCAACATTTCTTTTGGCATCGCCTTTGTCGCAGGAAGAAAACGAGTTCCTAAACCTGCAGCAAGAATAACAGCTTTGCGTACTTTCATACAAAAACTCCTTTCAACAATTAGAACAGAGTAAGGACTACTCTTAAAACTTTAATTTTATACGTTACCTGTCAACACACTCAGTGTAACGCAAGTTGACTACCAGTTTAAACTCAAAAGGTCGTTAGCCAAAAACCGGCGCTGAACGTTTAACTAAATTTGCAAAAGGAACAATAAAAAAAGGCGCACTATGCTTAATAAGCGCCCACCTTTTCTTATCGATCGACCATTTTTTGTAAGATCCAAAACATTAACAAATATCCCAGACAAAGACCGATCCCATTGGCCAAAACATCATTCACATCGATCCAGCGATCTGTCATCCCCAGATTATCTAAGATCAACTGAGTGATCTCAATAAATAGACCCACTGCGACTCCGGACCAAATTATTCGTGCACTGCCTGATGGCTTTTTTTGCAACAATGCAATAAAAACTCCGAATGGAAAAGTCATTAAAATGTTGAGATAAAAATCCATGTGCAGCAGTTCAGCAAATGGCAAATAAATAAACGGTGCTTTACCAAGATAGATATAGGGCACCGGATTACTCTTTGGGATCACTAACGGCAATGTCGGCGCAAAACATAGAATTGCCACAGTTGCCAAATAAACAATAAACGCCAGCCAAATAAAACTACGCACCACTTTTTTACTTAGGTTCAAAATACTTGATTCTCTCTTTCCTTACAGCTAAAAAAAGTTTCGTCAGATAAACTAGTGTAAATCACCGCTACAACTGCTCTTAAAACGCCGTTTTTTCGTTAATAGCCTTTTTTCATATCCACTTCATTTCTTGTAAGTGTTCCATCTTTTTTATACTGACATAAATTTTCCTTAAAGATGTGCACAACATCTCGAACATATTCTTGGTATAATCCTGAAACGTGCGGCGTGATGGTCACATTCTTCATGTGCCATAAGGGACTGTCGCTTGGCAACGGCTCAGGGTCTGTCACATCTAAACCCGCTGCATCAACTTGCCCGTCATTTAGCGCTTTGATCAGATCTTCCGTGACTACACTCGGACCACGGCCAATGCTAATGAATAAGGGTGCAGCTGTTAGTTTGACAAAGAAAACAGAATCAAACAAACTACGTGTTTTCCTTGTCAGCGGTAATGTATCCACGATCACGTCAGCATTCAACACAGCAGGGCCGAGTTCATTAATAGCCTCAGTTCGTTCAAAGCCCGTTGCAGGGTGGCCGGAATGATTGACTCCGATCGTTTCCATCTTAAATGCTCGTCCTAACTCAGCCACTCGTGTGCCAATATGCCCAGTTCCAAAAACGGCCAATTTCTTGTCGCTCAAAACCGTGTAATGCGAAGAATCAGGCTTCCAGCTGCTATGTTGTTGATTTTCCACTGCAGTCTTGATTCCACGTAACTGTCCTAATATCAGGCCGAAGACCGTTTCGGCGATTGGTTCAGCGTGAATGCCGCTAACATTTGACAACAAGATTTTTCGTTTTGCCAGCTGCTCTAAGGGATAATAATCAACACCGGCTGAGAAAGCTTGGATCCACTTTAAGTTTGAGCTTGGTAAACTAAAGATCCGTTCCAACACGCCAGGAGCGCTACCCAATATCACTTCAACTTCAGCCAGCCCTCATCCGTCAAATCATCGCGATTGAAAATGAAGTCGTCATCTGTCTGACTGGTCAATTTTGCAAATGTACTATCTGCTCCTTCGTGATTCAAAGCCCCACCTAAAATTAAGACTTTCATCATATCACCCCACTTGTATTTTTCCATTTCAGTTGCGTATATTATACACTACCGTTTTAAACCGTGAAAAATAAAAAGCTAAGAGCTAAGTCCTTCTATTCGTAGAGAGACCGCAAACCCTTGGCTTTCAAATATACTATTGTTTTTCTTTCTTTTCTGGGGCAATCACAAAATGGCTAATATACGGCTCCGAGTTTTCATTATACCCAAATTGGTTGAGCTCATTTTTAGCGGAAGTATTCCAATCAAAGAAATCAATATCAGAATCCCAAACGTTGATCATTAAATATTGTAAATTTTTGCGAGGAACATGCAGAACTAAACTGTAACGCAGGCCAACAGGGACCTCATAACCATTTTCCCATTTTTGCATCAAAGACTCTAACAGCTTGTTCTGGTCTGTCTTTAACGTAAAGTACCGAAACTCAAAATAACCCTCCCAATTTTCCTTGCCGATCTCGTGCTGGGTAACATAATTTAAACCAGAGCCAAAGACTGTTTTTTTATTTGACTTGTCCAGTAACATGAACTTATCCTCATCTGTTACGGACTTCAATAACTTCAAATCTCTATCAGAATATTTGTGCTGTTTGGCACGCAAAACGTCTTCGGGACCTAAAGCCAAACTTATTTTTTCGACATTCATTATAATTTCCCCTTTCCTCTCTGTAACTATAGACTATTATAACATTTTCACTAATAAATGATATTAGCAAAGAAAACATAGCAAGCGACTTATCCCTAATTTTGCACTAAAAAACGTGCAGACCAATGTCCACACGTTCGATAATTTAAGTTCTATTTTTCTGGAATAAATAATTTTGGCGCACGTGCTGCCAGCAGCCACACAATGATCATTGCCGCCAAAGTTTCTGGAACCATGTATGTAGCGTTATAAATCGTGGAATAGGCAAACACAGACTGGCCTTTTGGAGTATATTCTCCATAAAAAACAATTCCTGAAATGACGTTATTAAGATAAGCCATAAATCCGCCCAAAAAGCTAGCAGCTAAGGTATAGCCAAAAATCTGACCCTGTTTCTTTTCACGCAAGGCACCTTGTAACGGTTTGGCAAAGAAACCTGCAAAGCCGACGGTCCCAAAGCAAAAAGCATAATCAAAAAGCACCTGCAGCAGATTTAAAAAATAGCCGCCAAACATTAGTTGAACAACACCGCAGATCGCACCAGCAGTACAGCCCCAAATCGGTCCACGACGCAAAGAAAGGAAAATCAAGGGCAACAAAACTAGTGAGACACTGCCGCCTTGCGGCATTCTGAAGATAACAATATAACTTAAAACGATGGATAAAGCCGACATAATGGCCGTTTCGGTCAAAAGACGAGTATTATTTCGAGATCGGGACATAAGAAAACCTCCTATTTTATAAACAGAGTGCAGCGTGGCGTTTAGAAGGTGAGCACTAACGGACTGCTGTACTATAATGCGCTTTTCTGCATTAGGGTAGAGTAGTTAGTTAGGCACGGCCTTCTGCCACGAGAAACTCAAGTCAGATAACTACGGTAAACCTGTAAAAATAAACATTTGAAAAATTGCTAAAACTAGGATCGATACTAAATAATTCCACCACGGAATTTGGATAACAGAATAATGGGTCCGTGGCTGATTCTCTGCAAAGCCATGTGATGTCATAGCTTCGGCTAAATTTTCAGACCAGTTTAAAGCAGCCAAGATCCCCTTAAATAACAATTGCGGTGACCAGAAATGCAAGGTGATCCCCCGCATTTGGGCACTGACTTTGCTCTTCTGGACCTCACTTCTAATTTTAGGTACAAAGTTTAAGGCCGCTAACATTCCATACACAAAAGTCGTTGGAATATGTGCATTTTGTTCTAAGGAAGCTAAAGTTTCGCTGATAGTTGTCGAAAAGGTAAAAATTGCACCCAAGAATGAATAGGCATAGATCCGCGTTGCTAGTACCCAGGCAAAGTGAATATCATGACCGACTGAAAAATAAGCTAATGAAAACCAAACACCTAACGCCGGCAACAGCGGTAATAAAAATAGCCGTAAATACGAGCGCCAGTTTGCCCGCCGGAATAACATGATCACCAAGCCCACCAAAATTACGAGTACATTCGCCGCAATAACCCGAGTAAATGACAGCTCGACCCCACAAATCAAAACGATCACTAATAAGACTGTTGGATTCATAGACTCGCCTCGTAAGATAACTCTTTTTCGTGCAAACTAATGTGGTAATCAGCATAGTCAGCAACATCTGTTAACTGATGACTGATCATGATCACTGTCTTGTCTTCATTTCTGACTGCCTGTTGTAAAAGCTGCATGATCTTATGAACTGAAACTAAGTCCAAGCCTGTCAATGGTTCGTCTAACAATAAAGTGGGGACTCCCATGATCAGCATCAATAAAATTTGCAGCTTGCGCTTTTGCCCTTCACTCAACATATACACCACGTGATCATCAAAACCGGTCAGACCTAAATCTGCCAATGTATCTCGAACACGTTCTTTAGTCCATGCATGATCATACTGATTATGCAAACTTAACTCTAACTCCTCTGCAACTGTGACCTTGAGAAACTGGCTGATCGGTTCCTGAAAAACTAAAGCAACATGGCGACTATAATCTTTGACCTTAAGTTTAGCGATCTCATTATTTTCCCAAGTTAGCGAGCCCTGATAATCTTGCAACTTAGTCAAAGAATTAAACAAGGTGGATTTGCCCACTCCGTTTGGCCCAGTAAAAACTGTCAAATGATGCTTCATCAATTCAAAATTAGCCTGCTTAAGCAAAACCTTTTGATGTCCCGTAGAAAAGTCACGCAGCTTGAATTCTGCAGTATCCGTTTGATCCGGCAAACTGATCGAAATTTGCTGATGACGGTTTTGTTCAAATGACAAAAACCGTTGCTGCATTTCGGCTTCAGTGGCGAGGTGGATCTGTTTTTGTGTCGGTTCCATGACATATAAATAGTCCGCTAATTGCTGATAATCCGACAGATCATGGTCGGCAATGATCACTGTTTTACCACGATTGGAAACCAGTTGTTTCAACCGATGCAGTAAAAAATTTCGTGCCTCGGGGTCAACATTAGCAAATGGCTCATCCAAGAGGATCGTATCAGCATCAAGTGCCAAAATGATGGCCAAGGCAACTTTTTGCTGCTCTCCACCAGAAAGTGAACTAAACTCACGGTCCGCAAATTCGCTGATCCCAGTAAAATCAAAAGCCTGCGTTATTCGTTGATCCATTTGCTCAGGTGCGATCCGCATATTTTCAAGTGTAAAAATCAGTTCTTGACGAGGAGTCGGCATGGCAAATTGTTCAGCTGGTACTTGAAACAACATGGCAATTTTTTGCGCACGTTTGCTAATATCCATATCAGCTATATTCTCTCCATCAATTAAGATCTGCCCTTTTTGCAAGTGACCTGTATATTGAGGAAAAAGGCCGCACAAAAGGCGTAACAGCGTGGATTTGCCAGAGCCTGAAGGACCGGTCAACACGTTAAAAGTGGCCTGCTGAAAACTCAACTGTTGGTTTTCCAATACCAAAGGCCCCTGTTTGGTATAGCTAAACGTTAAATCGGTAATATCAATATAACTCAAACCAGATTCTCCTTACTTTACTCGGCCCGCAGCATGTGAGAACGTTCCAGCAGAGAAACTACAGCATGCACTAACAAGGCACCAAACAGCCAAATCGACAATAGTCTGGTAAAGAACAAAGCAATGATCATCCAACCATGATAGGCCGCGTATCCCTCTCTAAAGAGATCCCAAGTAAAGGTCACGATCGTCGTGGTCAATGCCGACAAAGACAGACTAAACATATCGTAGCGTTTGTAAGCCGTAAAAGTAAAACCAAGCTCAGAACCGAAACCTTGAACAAAACCAGAGATCAAAGTACTGATCCCCCACTGACCGCCCAAAATAGCTTCGACTGCTGAAGCAAGTATTTCGCCGATAGTAGCGGAACCGACTTTTTGCAATAAGCAAGCAGCTAGAGGAGCAGCCATCGTCCACAAGCCTAAGATCAAATCATTGCCAAAAGGAGCTAGCCCCAACGGTGTCAACAAGGCGGTCAAACCGTTATATAAAAAGACTACCCCAAAATAAATCACTCCTGTTAAAATTGCGGTTAATGTCAGTAAAATAACATCTCGTAAATGCCAAGCATTTGATTTTTGTTCATGCATAATTTTCTCTCCTAACCCTAGGAAGCAACATCAGACATACACGCACCGACCTCACGAAAGAAAATGAACTCACAAATTTATAAATAAAAAAATCTCCTTCAGCATATGCCAAAAGAGATCATGATTATCGTTAACATTCGCAATTTGCGACCAGATAAAAACTGACTCCCTTCGCCGGTATTGACCGTATCAGGTTCAATGGGTGTTTTCTCAGCCTAATGGCACCCCAGATGTCTTATTTAATTGTATTACCAGTTACGATAATATACCTTGTATGCAATAAAAGCAATAAGAAAACGATTTAACTTTTTCGGCTCCGCCCCCGTCTAACTCGAAGAAATAATGACCAACTGAAGGAAAATCTCGCCGACTTTTAGCCGATTTGTCCTAATTGGCTAATACTTCCGCTGACTTCTAGCCGATTTACCCTTAATTGGCTAATACTTCCGCCGACTTCTAGCCGATTTATCTGAATTGGCTAATACTTCCGCTGACTTTTAGCCAATTTGCTCTTCAACTAGATAGAACAGAACCTTGCAAATCTTTATCCACTTGTCCTTCCAATTCAATCACCAAATGACGGCCTAATTTTTAAAGCTGTGAATTGGGGCAGGGATCGTCCCACCACGCTGGATCATTTCGGCCGACGAAGCCTGATTGACGCTCATGACAGGAGCATGACCCAACAAACCACCAAACTCGACGATGTCGCCAACATCTTTGCCAGGAACAGGGATGACTCTCACTGCAGTCGTTTTATTGTTGATCATGCCGATCGCAGCCTCATCAGCAATCATTGCACTGATTGTTGTTGCCGGAGTGTCACCTGGGATGGCGATCATGTCAAGCCCAACAGAACAGACTGCGGTCATTGCTTCTAACTTGTCGATATTCAAATGTCCCGCAGTCACGGCATCGATCATTCCAGCATCCTCTGAAACTGGGATAAATGCACCAGAGAGTCCGCCAACATGACTGCAAGCCATGATGCCTCCCTTTTTGACTGCATCATTTAACAATGCCAAAGCCGCTGTGGTTCCGTGAGTTCCAACACTTTCAAGACCGATCTCTTCTAAAATTTGAGCGACCGAATCCCCCACCGCCGGCGTTGGCGCTAAGGATAAATCGACGATGCCAAATTGAGTGTGTAATTTCTGCGCTGCCAGCGTGCCGACCAACTGCCCCATACGAGTGACCTTGAAAGCTGTCTTCTTAATTGTTTCAGCCACGACATCCATTGATTGCCCTTTGACCTTTTCTAGTGCTGCTTTAACAACACCTGGGCCAGAAACTCCGACATTGATCACAACATCTGGTTCACTGATCCCCTGAAAACCGCCAGCCATAAATGGATTGTCCTCGACTGCGTTACAAAAGACAACCATCTTCGCGTTAGTCATCACATCACGTTTGGAAGCATCCACAATAACTTCGCCCATTTGAGCAACTGCGTCCATATTGATCCCTGAACGCGTTGAGCCGACATTGACCGAGGCACAAACCAATTCAGTCTCCGCTAAAGCTTCTGGTAATGAATTCAATAAAGTATGATCGCCTTGTTGGAAACCTTTTTGAACTAACGCTGAATAACCGCCAATAAAGTCGATGCCGATCGTGTGTGCAGCACGGTCTAATGTTTTAGCGTATTTAACATAATCTTTGTCATGACTAGCAGCTGCGACGATAGCAATTGGAGTGACCGTCACCCTTTTATTAGTGATTGGGATCCCATATTCTGCTTCGATCTGCTGACCGACTTTGACCAAATCACGCACCTTAGTTGTGATCTTATTATAGATTTTGCGACAAGCCGTATCACTGTCGCTGTCGATGCAATCTAATAGCGAGATGGACATGGTGATCGTCCGAACATCCAAATTTTCGTTGGTGATCATATTGACCGTCTCCATGATTTTCTCTGTTTCCATTTCTGCAATCACCTCCATTCTTTATAATTGATGCATGGCACGATAAATTTCTTCGTTACGAATATTGATCTCAACACCCAATTTGGTGCCTAATTCATTCAATTTTGCTGTCAAACTTTGGAAGTCAGTCTCCTGTGGCAAGTCGACCAACATCATCATCGTGAAATCTCCTTCCATGATCGTTTGCGAAACATCTAAAATATTAATTGCGTGTTCTGCCAAATATTGGCTGACACCCGCGATGATACCAACTTTATCCTGTCCGATCGTTGTTAAAATTGCCCGCATCAAATCTCATCCTCTCACTATTCATTTATTCTTTTACTTGGAGCATGAACTCCAAGTAAGATCACTGCCATCACTAAATGCACCACAAAGAAAACTAAAAATGTCTTGCTATACCCTAAAGCAGTAATCAACCAACCGCCAGATAAGGGCCCCAAAGCTCGACCTAATGACCCTGACAGACTACCAAGAGACTGAATCGTTCCGCGATCATTATCCTGCGCATAACGGTTCAATAACATCGGGATCGCTGTCAAAGCTAAGATCTCACCTAATGAAACAAACGTGATCCCCAAAACAAATTGCCAGTAAACATCGGCTCCGACCAATGTCAAATAGGAACAAGCAAAGACCAAAACGCCTAAAATGACCCGCAATTTGTCAGCGCGAAATGTATTTGGAAAAAGTCGCGTAATAAAGGGTTGCATGACCACAATTTCTAGGGTAGAAATTGTAAATAACATACTGTAACGTGAAACAGAGATATCTTGACCAGTCATTAAGACGGAAACGTTACTATTCCACTGCTCATAACAGATCCAGATCACGATCATCGTTACACATACTAGCGTGATCCCCCAAACATTCGCCCGATTGGACTTTTGGGAAACTGCAAGCGGCCGCCCAGAATGTTTTTCGACCGAAAAGTCTCGAAATTTGACCCGAATCAGCAACAGTGTCATGAAAAACAACAGCGCCGAACCGCCAAAAATTAGACGAATGCTGATGTCAAATAACAAACCCGACAGCAGCGTCGCTAAAGCCATCCCAATATTTGCCAACCAATAACCGTTGTTAAAGATGTTCGGGTCATCCTTTTGCAGGAAGGCTAAATAACCGTTCACTGCGGAATTTAAAATACCCAAACCTAAGCCATACAAAACTAATAAGAAGGGATAAAGCGGCCAGACGGGAAAGACGGTCAACAACAGCAATGCTATAACCTGGATCGTTCCGCCTAAATACATCGTCTTTTTTTGGTGCCAGTTATCAAACAAACGCCCACCCAACAAGTTGCCAAGTGTCATCGCACCAGAAAAACCTAGTAAGACATAGCCCGCCACGACCAAACTTTTGTGGAGAGAATTATGTACGTATAGCGTCGTGATCGGCATGATCAACCCGATCCCCATATTGACCAGCATATCTGCCAGCAAAACAAATTTATTCTTCACTCATCATGATCTACCTTCCATTACACCTTAAGTGTATGATTTTTGTTAATGTTATCGTACTTACTTATTGATAAATTTGCAATAAGTAAGTACAGTTAATTGAAACAATAACGAAATTAGGAGATGAACAACCATGTTTACATATCAGATCGATGACGAACTCAGTCTAGCTCTCCCGCGTCCGCAAATCGACGCACAACCTTTGTTTGAACTGGTTGAAGAAAGTCGTCCAGATTTAGCAACTTGGCTGCCCTGGGTCCCAGAAATGAAGAGTGTGGCGGATGAAGAAAAGTTTTTAACCACTATGCTTGAACATTTTGGCAATTCCACCTCAGTGAACTTAATCATTCGTTATCACGACCAGCCTGTCGGAATGATCAGTTTCAATCGTTTTTTACAAATGGATCAAAGTACCGAGATCGGTTACTGGCTAGCAACAAAATTCAGCGGCAATAACATCATGCACCGCGCCGTCTTAGCGATGTGTCATTTAGGCTTTGCAGACTATGCTGTCAATAAGATCGAGATCCACGCTGCCACTGACAATCCACGCAGTAACCATGTCGCACAAAAAGCCGGTTTTCATTTGGATGGCACGATCCGAGCAAGCGAACTATTAGCGGACGGTTTCCACGACGGAAACTTGTGGACAATGCTCAAAGATGAATGGAATAAGGAGTAAGTATCATGCTGAATTTAACTGTCAAAATCGAAGAGAACAACACACAGATAACTATACCAGCACATCAATTACAGCTGATGATCACGTCTGACTGTGCAGTTGCAAATTTAAAAGAAGATGGCCTTTGTTTGATCTTTGACGACCGGAAACTTGTTACGATCACTACTCTTCCACTTTCAAAAACAAAAAAGAGTCAGACAATGATCATCATTTCAATGAACGACAATACTCTTAAGCTGGATCATCTGAAATTTAGCTTAGTAAAGTTAGCTGGAAAAAATGAAAAAGCGCCTCAAATTCCGGTTGAATTTGAAGCTGCCGTGAAAAAAAGTTCAAGTTATTGCTTTAATTTTGGCTCAGTTTGGTTATAAGTTAAAAAGCCCTACGCCAAAAAAGCTGGCAAACCACGTCACAAATGGACTAAAGAAATTTCCACGCTCCCCTTTTACCTTGACTATCATGGTGCGACCGCCACAGTCTTTTGGCAAAAACGTTCAGAAATAGTGATCAAATCCGGGGCAAAGCTGCAAACAGAGATCCCCCTCAACAAGGACGGCTCGGTCGGTTTTTCCGCTCGCTTTGCTCAAAAACTACGAATCGAACATGAGAATGAAATTACTGGAAAGCAGACAGTTGCCGATATTGTGTTAAAAAGTCCCAATGAGGTTGGCTTGTTTTTATACTTTGGCGGGACCAACAGTTGGCTGCAACTTAAAGACAAAGACGGCAGAACACTAGATAGCTGGAGTAAGGTCGAATAAAAATATGAAGATTAAAACCACAGCATTTTTATCAGTTGGGGTAATACTTGCCTTAAGCGCAGCACTATTTGTGTATTCAGGCTCATATATTTCCTATGAGCTAAACGATCAGATCAATACTATGCTTGAAAAACAAGATCATACCAAGCTCACCAAGTTAGCGGCAAATAAAAAAACAGCTAATTTGTTAACCAACTTGAGTCCAAAAACTAAATGCAGCAACACTTCTGATCCTCAAGGCGGTACCAGAAACAAGCTGGCATTCGCCACTAACTTGCACCAAAAAACGATCGGTGTTGATATGAAAAAGATAGGCATACTACGGTGGAAAGTGGCTCAGATATATCAGTGACCGTTGGCTATTGATGTATCTGAGAACAAAACTAAAATATGATCATCAATTTAATTACAACAATAAATTATTTTACAAACAAAAAGAGGTAATTTCATGCGGATCAATATCTTACAACACACACCTAATGAAGGTCCAGGTTCCATTTTAGATTGGGCCCAATTACACGGGCATCAAACTTATATTTACCATCCATATCAATTCGGTTATCTGCCGCAGGCATCAGAAACTGACATGCTGGTAATTTTGGGTGGACCAATGAGCCCAAACGATGATTTGACATGGATCAAGGAAGAACGTCACTTGATCCAGCAGTTGCTAAACAATGACACGCCAATGTTTGGAGCTTGCTATGGCGCACAACAAATTACGAAAACCTTGGGCTATCCTGTCATCAAGGCACCAGCTAAGGAAGTCGGTTGGGCGCCC
The DNA here is from genome assembly GCF_001435755.1 of Ligilactobacillus acidipiscis DSM 15836. Lineage (GTDB taxonomy): Bacteria > Bacillota > Bacilli > Lactobacillales > Lactobacillaceae > Ligilactobacillus > Ligilactobacillus acidipiscis. The sequence continues at coordinate 13,872 of NZ_AZFI01000031.1, forward strand.
GTTTACCTGCAAGCTAATGTCATTTCTGGTATTCCAGAAAAATTAACAGCCTTGCACTGGCATGAAGAAATGTTTGAGATACCTGCACAAGCTCAACTACTTTTTTCCAGTTCTCATCTCAAGAATCAAGGATTCGTGATGAACCACCGCATTGTTGGCTTGCAATTCCACTTTGAACCGCAAAGTGACAACGTACGCGAGATGGTCGTCAACGACTTCCCCTATATCAAAGGAACTGTGCTTCAACAAACAGCTGCCGATATTTTGAATACCCCAGTACCAGCAGAAAATAAAAATGTGATGTTTAAAATTCTTGATTATATTATGGAAGGAGCCAGTCTTGAATAACCATTTTATTGGAACAAGCCTCAGCAGATCACAAGAATTTTGCCACGATGTCTTGATTTCCCCGCTTTTTTTGCACCTCAATAGTTGCCAGCTGATGCAAAACAGTACCTAAAGAAATTTGCTTCATTTTTTCTTCAACCGTTGTTTGCAAAAGAGCGTAGTCATCTTGCAAAATTTCTTGAATATTCCCCCCTACTACACACTTGGGTTCCGTATTCGTATCCACCTGAAATAGTTCTTTATTATCCAAGCTTTGATAGATATCATAAAAAGAGATCTCATTGACATCTTTGGCAACGGCTGGCTGTGCTCGCCCATTTGTGGTCTTGATCAAGCCGGCATTCCTGAGATTACCCATTATCTTGCGGACGTTAGTGGGATTGGTCTGCACGCTTTCTGCGATATCTTTACTAGATAACCGATCCGTATTTTGAAATATAGCAATATAAGAAATAATATGCACTGTGTCACTAAATTGAATAGAATTTTTCATACGTTTTTTATTCCCCCAGAAAGTTAATTACTATTTCTAATTGCAAATTCTTGACTATTTATCTTTGAGTCTTTATTATAAACCTGTATATTTTAAATATACAGTTATTTATTCTAACAGCCAAAATGAAAGGATGTAACAATATGAGTATTTTAGTGACAGGTGCAACAGGCGGTTTTGGAACTTATGCTTTAGCTGCCTTAAAAAAATTAGTCCCTCAAGATGAGATCTTCGCTTTAGCCAGAAGTGAGGAGAAAGCTGCACAGCTTAGAGAAAACGGCTTCTCTGTTAAAATCGCAACTTACGATGACCCAACATCTTTAGAACAAGCTTTTCATGACATAGATAGATTACTATTCGTATCTAGCAGTGAAATTGGGCGTCAACCACAACATAAAAATGTCATTGATGCTGCCCAAAAAACCGGTATCTCATACATTGCTTACACAAGTTTTGGCAAAGCAGACACATCAACTAGCCCACTGGCACAAGACCACGCATACACTGAAAAGTTGATCCTTGAGTCAGGGATCGACCATACTTTCTTGCGTAATAATTGGTACCTTGAAAACGAAGGCGGCGTAATTACTTCTGCCTTAAAAACTGGTAAGTTTATCCACGCTGGCGGTGAAGGCAAAGCCGGCTGGGGTCTGAAACGTGAATTTGCAGAATTAGCCGCTCGGGCTGTTTCGGGTAAATTTGATTTTCCAAGTATTCTTGAAGTTGGTGGCCCGCTGCTGACCTATCAACAATTAGCCGAAGCTTTAGAAAAAGTATCTGGCAAAAAATTTGACTTCATTACAACTGACGCTGACACGGTTTCACAATTTCTTCAAGATAATGCAGACTTACCTAAAGATGCGGCTGACTTTACTGCTTCCTCACAGGAGATCGTTAAGAGCGGTAGTTTGGCTGTTGAACCTGATGATATGGAAAAATATTTAGGTAAACCATTATCGTCTACACAAGATGCTTTAAAAGAACTTTTTATTAAGTAAAAACAACATTTTTCAGACAAAAAGTGGACTGCAGATAGTAGCTATCTTTACAGTCCGCTTTTTTATTTCGTCGTTTGTAAAATTAAGTTAGAAATA
>NZ_AZFI01000310.1 GCF_001435755.1 Ligilactobacillus acidipiscis DSM 15836
TGTCATAATGCCCGAGTCCCTTGGTGCTCGAATTTTACCGGCTTGTTCCGCTCTGTTTTTCAATAGGAGGTTACTTTATGAATTATATTGAACAAATTGCACCATCTTTACTTTCCGGGGCTTGGATGTCCCTTAAAATATTTTTATGGACATTAGTTGCCTCGATTCCATTGGGCGTTATCGTTAGTCTGGGGCTTCTTTCCAAATTTAGTCCTCTACGAGCTATTTTAAAATTTTATGTTTGGATCATGCGTGGGACCCCATTATTGCTCCAACTAATTTTTATTTTTTATGGTCTGCCGATCATCGGGATCATTTTCCAACGTTATGATGCTGCGCTATGTGCTTTTATCTTGAACTACACGGCTTATTTCGCGGAAATTTTTCGTGGTGGTTTTCAAGCAATTCCCGAGGGACAGTTTGAAAGTGCTAAAGTATTGCGCTTAACTAGGTGGCAAACATTGCTGCATGTTGTGATCCCTCAAGTTATCAAGATAGTGATCCCATCGATCGGCAACGAAGTCGTGAACTTAGTTAAAGATACCTCACTCGTATACGTTATCGGTCTCGGTGACCTCTTACGAGCCGGTAATGTTGCAACAGCTCGAGACGTAACATTACTTCCACTTGTTTTAGTTGGTGTAATTTATCTTGCCATGACCGGTGTTGCTTCATATGCACTTCGAAAAGTTGAACAGCATTACGCCAAGTGGAGATAGAAATGGTTAAAGTAAGACAGTAAGACTTGATCCGAATTCCCTTGCTGTCATGTTGCAACCTATTTTCATTGTCGGGCTGCTCAAGTCCTACCGGCTTCTTCGCCCTGTGATTTAGTTGGGTTCCGTGAACCAAATGTCTGTGTCTAGCTAACTTCAACAACAAGTCGTAAAAACCACGACTTATCG
>NZ_AZFI01000311.1 GCF_001435755.1 Ligilactobacillus acidipiscis DSM 15836
TTCATTTACACAAACTTCTTGACACTCCCAATTGACCAGCCAATAACAACCATGGATTCATTTAAAAGATTGTTAAAAAGTTTAACATATAGGAAAAATTTATCTTGTGCTACGACTTAAAAAGAAAGAAACTACTGCTACAACAACTATTGCGCCTATAATTGACGGAATAATGGCCATACCAGCTATATTTGGCCCCCAACTGCCTAAAATAGCTTCACCAATGGATGAGCCAACTAAGCCAGCGATAATATTGCTAATCCAGCCCATAGCTGCGCCCCGATTAGTGATGGCACCAGCAATTGCGCCGATAACAGCACCAACAATTAAAATCCATAACCAATGCATAAAATTCACTTCCCCTTTTTTGAACAAACGTTTTATAATGATTACAAGGATAAATATACCCTTATCAAGGGTGTGATGTAAGGAAACCATACGATCAAAGCTGTTGAACAAATTCACAATATTTCCTGTGCATGCTATTTATTTCATAAATGTTTTGGTCAATGTAACTATTAAACTTCATATATAAATTCCTCCTACCGGCTGTCATTACTTAATTGTAAGGGCTTTCTTAAGCTAAGAATATACCTTTTTTATTATTTATTAATAACCATGCTTATTATTTCGGACATGTTTACTAAAATGTTTAAAAAAGGTTATTTTTGGTATACACCCATATGCCCTATGCCACAACTGTTCCACTTTGGCGATTCAACATAGTGGCCAAAATCTTCTAGCAGCTGTTGCATTTTTATTGTTTGGTTAGTTCACATTGAAGCCCATTTGCCTAACCAAGATAAAAGATCATATCGTGTGAAATATTTACATTAGTCAACAATCTTTTAATCTGAATAATCGGGTAGGAGATAGTTCACACTATC
>NZ_AZFI01000312.1 GCF_001435755.1 Ligilactobacillus acidipiscis DSM 15836
ATTTCTAACTTAATTTTACAAACGACGACTAGTAAAATAACTGTGATTAAAACTCCGATGACAGCTAGGATGATCTCAGGATTATTAAAATTACTCAAAGAAGGAACGATTCCACCACCAGAAACAACACTTGAAATGCCATGAGAAAAATGTTCCTGTTCGGCTGAAAACGGCTTATTATTAACGCTTAAAATATCAGCTGCACCAGTTTTAAACTGTAAGAATCCAGCATTTTTAAGTCCAATATAAGCAATGAAACAACCGATCCCACCACTAATAGCGACTTGTAAATTAACTGGAATGGCGGAAATCAACATTTTCCGGATCTTGGTTACAGTAATTATGATATTGACCAAACCACAGAAAAAAACAAGCGCTAATGCTTCTTGCCAACGAAAACCTAGACTCATAACAACAGTATATGTAAAGAATGCATTCAAACCAATGCCGGGTGCTAAGGCATAAGGAACGTTTGCAAAAAAGTCCCATGATCAAAGTCCCCACGACTGAAGCAATAATCGTGGCCAAAAACGCTGCCTGGCCAGGGATCCCCGCCTCATTTAAAACACCTGGAATAACAAAAAGAGCATATGACAAAGCAAAAAAAGTAGTTAATCCAGCGCTGATCTCGGTACCGACATTAGTCCCCGATTTTTTTAGATGAAAAAAATTATCCAAAATGTATTCCTCCTGTATCACGAACTATAAATTAGTACATCAAGTTTATAGTTCGCTTTTGTGATAATTGTAATTGTATCACTTTTTTCAAAAATCTCCATCAATATTTGTAATTGTTTCAGAAAAAAAATATAAAGCCCGGTTTATAATCCAAGTGCAACGCCTGATTTACAATTCAAGTGCAACACAAAT
>NZ_AZFI01000313.1 GCF_001435755.1 Ligilactobacillus acidipiscis DSM 15836
TATTTCTAACTTAATTTGACATTTCAAGAGTTAAAAAAGTACCGGCGGCTTTGCTGGTTGGCATTATTCTTACTACTATCATTGGGATCCCGATGGGAGTGACTAATTTGCATATTTCTGGCCAGTACTCCTTCGGGGCTTCTGTTTCTCAATTAGGCGATACCTTCTTAGCAGCTTTTTCGGATAAAGGGATGGGAAGCTTATTTTCTGATCCGCATCGCTTGCCTTTAGTATTAGTAACTATTCTATCCTTTAGTTTGTCAGACACATTTGATTCTTTAGGGACCTTTATTGGAACTGGGCGTCAGACTGGGATCTTTTCTGGAAAAGAAGAAATGGAACTAGAGGAACAACCAGGTTTCAAGTCAAAACTAGATAAGGCCTTATTTGCTGACTCGATCGCCACGGGTGTTGGTTCGCTTTTTGGTACATCTAACATTACGGCTTATGTCGAAAGTTCAGCTGGAATCGGTGCCGGTGGTCGGACTGGCTTGACTAGCGTGACTGTGGCCGTCATGTTTATCTTGAGTGCATTTCTATCACCTTTCTTATCGATCATTCCGTCGGTTGCAGTTGCTCCATCACTGATCATGGTTGGTGTGATGATGATGGGTAACTTTAATGATATTCCTTGGAAGGATCTGGAAGAAGCTATTCCTGCTTTCATGGCTTCGATCGTGATGGCTTTTACCTATAACATTACTTACGGAATTGCTTTTGGCTTTATTTTCTATACACTTGTTAAAACGGTCTTAGGCAAAGGGAAGCAAGTTCATCCATTGATTTGGGTAGTATCATTGTTATTCATAATCAACTTTGCTGTTTTAGCTTTGATTTAGGGAGTGTCAAGAAGTTTGTGTAAATGAAA
>NZ_AZFI01000314.1 GCF_001435755.1 Ligilactobacillus acidipiscis DSM 15836
ATAGAATTTCTAAAGTCATGAAAAGCAAATTTACTTTAATCCTAAGTTTTGCTTTTTGTGGCTTTTTCCATACAACCCACTAACTGGAAATGATCACAAAGGTCCTCAGTTTTCTGAGGGCTTTTTGTGTGCTAAAAAGCGCCTCGTTCTTTGCAAAATTTGGCGCAAAAGAACAGCCAATTTTTGCCCGTAAGGGGGAGTTAAGAGGGGGGGGGCAAGCCCACTTCTTACAAGCTAGTGCAGNTCATCTTTTATGTTCAAACGGGTATGCTAGCACTGATTATGGTTATTGTTGCAATTTTGGTAGGTAATGTGCCTAAAAATATTTTACAGGTCGTTTATTCTCACTATTTTCTGATAAGTACAATAGGCGCATTAGCCTCTGCAATTTTAGAAGAATCCGTTACACGTGGTCTATTTTTGTCTGGCTTTATTAATCTTGGTATGTATGAAGGTTCTTCATACAAGTTAACTAAAGCAGCGGTCTATTCATCATTTTTATTCGGAATTTTACATATATTTAATTTAGTTGGTGGAAATCCTCAAGCTGTTTTTCAACAAATACTTTATACTTTTTCACTAGGAACATTTTTGGTCATACTGCGTATTACAACAAACGGTTTAGGCCTACCGATCCTTTTACATTTTCTTTTTGATTTAGTACCCCTTAAAAATTCTACTAATGTGGAAAGCAACAACCGAGGAGTAATGCTGCTTATATTCACTCCTATCTTAATTTTAAGCATATTTTACTTAATAGGTGTAGATCGGCAATTATCTAATAATAAAGTAGATTAACAAAAGAAAGATTTTTTAAAAATAGGGTCCATTATTTAGTAATGGTCCCTTGGAAAGGTTGATT
>NZ_AZFI01000315.1 GCF_001435755.1 Ligilactobacillus acidipiscis DSM 15836
CTATAATGACCACGACGAACCATCACGTTACGGATCACACCGGTGTGTTTTTCCTCATTATAAGCTGGCACGTTGAATTCGCGTAAAATATCGCGGACTGTGAGGATCACTTCATCGATCCGCGGATCTTGAATCTCATAATCTTCAAGCGGGATAAAGTTGTGGCTGCCTCGACGGAAAAAACCAGTCGTCAGCTGGCCTTGGTATTCGCGTGCTGGGACCTGTGCTTTATTCCGATAGTGGCGTGGTTCATCCATGCCCACCGTTTGAGCGACTTCTAAGTGTGACAAATGTGCTTTTTGTAAAAGATCGACTACTAATTTGCGCTTATATTTCAATTGTGCTGGATAAGCCCAGTGCTGCAAGGGCGCGATCCCCGTTTGAACGAGTTCTTTTTTACCAACGGCAACTCGCTCAGGGCTGGTAGTCAAATACTCGATTGCTTTGGCAAAACCATATTTCTTATCAGCCTTCAAAACGTGCAGTTTGACCTGCTCGCCTGGTAAGGCGCCAGCAACAAACAATGGATAGCCGTCGATCTTGGCAACTCCCATGCCCTGGTACGTCAAGTCCGTGATCGTTGCGGTTAATTCGTCATTTTTAGTGACGGGTGTTTTTTTCTTCATTTCATACTCCTTAAATTATGGTGCTTCATTCTTATTTCATTTGTCAGTATCGCTCATAGTGTACAAAAGGACTGTCTGAGGTGCAAGTTAAGTTTGCCATTTCCCCTTGTTGGCGTCATTTTTCATGCTTTGATCTTCAACAGCTTAGTGCAGCACGCGTCTAATATAAATGTGATGCTTACTTTGGTTAAATTTGCGTTACATTTCCACTTGTGTTGCTTACTTCTCCAG
>NZ_AZFI01000316.1 GCF_001435755.1 Ligilactobacillus acidipiscis DSM 15836
TTGTCTAACCGTCCAGTTGAACACTGCTTACGTTATGACAGCCAGGTTCTTTGGTGCAGATTTTAATCAGTGCCCTTTATGTTTTTCGATTCGTTTTTCTTGTTTTAACTTAAATTTTTTCTCAATTAATTGTTCTTTTTTAAGTTTACGATCCCTTTCATTAGCCAGTTTATTTTGCTCAAATTGCTTTTTTAAAGCAACTTGTGACTTTGTACTAAAACCATTTTTAACTGCCTTTTGAGCTAACCGTTGTTTACGCTTAGGATTTATCTTGTTAGGCAATTCATTTTTTTTAAACTGTTTTTGTTTGAAAAAATGCACCCTATCCCAATGATTCAGCACTAAATCTAAAATTAAAGTTAATTTAGGTTCTGATGTTCCTAAATTAACTTGTGCTACTTCATAAGATTCAGCCGAAACACTTTCAAAAATAGCTTTGTAAAAAGGTGGGTCAAAATCGATTGTTAAGAGTAACTGACATTTTTCTACGTCCATAATACTTTCCTCCTAAAATAATTAGGAAAGACGGACGACCTAGGAGGAAGGATACTGATAATCAAAAACCATTATGTTTGGACTACCAACCAAACTATGTTTTTACTTTCCTGCTAATAAGCTTACTCTTTAATAAGGAAAAAGTAAAACAGGTCATAACTTAAAAAATATAATTTGAATTTTTTAGAGTATAATAAGGCTCAATTATTTAAATTAAATTGTGGGGGAATAATTACAATGATTAAACACAGAACATTCAAAGATTCAGATGCAGAAGAAGTTGCAAACTTAGTTAAAGAAACCATGTTAACTACCAATATAAAGGAGCCGGATTTAAAATTGAAGTGCAACA
>NZ_AZFI01000317.1 GCF_001435755.1 Ligilactobacillus acidipiscis DSM 15836
TTGGTGCCAGTGAAGGACAGACCGCTGAAATTACTATTGGAAAGATGGATTCGAAAACCTTGGCTGTTGATGCAGACAGTGTCAAATTGGGAACTGCAGTTGATGCATCTGCTTCTATCAAGAAAATAACTGATGCGATCAATACAGTTTCTGACCAACGTGCAGATTTGGGTGCAGCGCAAAATGGGTTAAACCATACGATCAATAACCTGGGCACCACAACAGAAAATCTTTCTGAAGCTAATTCACGGATCGAAGACGTGGATATGGCTGAAGAAATGATGAACTTTACGAAGTCTAATATTCTTTCGCAAGCAGCAACATCAATGTTGGCTCAGGCAAATGCAATGCCAAATAGTGTTCTTTCTTTGTTACAAGGTTAATATTTCTAAACAAATTTAATTTACCCTAACGAATGATTATGTTGAAACGTATAACCGGTATGAGAACCATTATTCTTGTACCGGTTTTTTTATGTAAAAATGCTAAATTTAGGGCTTAAACATTTTAAATAAGTTCCGATAGTTATAAGTGTAAAGATATCCAACAATAAATATTTAGGGGGACTTAAAATGAGGATTAATACAAATGTTGCAGCATTGAATACTTATTCGCGTTTAACCGCTGCAAATGCTTCTAAGAGTGATTCATTAGCAAAGCTTTCGTCTGGTAAGCGCATCAACAAGGCTGGTGACGATGCCGCAGGTTTAGCTATTTCAGAAAAAATGAAGGCTCAGATTGGTGGTTTGAAACAAGCTAAGCGTAATGCCCAAGATGGGATCTCTTTGATTCAGACAGCTGAAGGTGCTTTGAGCGAAACTCATAGTATCTTGAGCCGGATGAATG
>NZ_AZFI01000318.1 GCF_001435755.1 Ligilactobacillus acidipiscis DSM 15836
TTTCAGGGTCTATAATTTAGTAATAGACCCTCGGAAAAGTTGTTAAAACAACCCTTTAATGGTAAGCTAAATTTTAAGGGGCAAAAACTACCACTAAAATATAAAAATAGCCCCTGATTTTTTAACAAAATCAGAGGCTATTTTAAAGCTTATTGCGCTAAAATTTCATGCGGTCCGGTTGTGACCAACAGCAAGATCAGCTCTGTGTGATCAATGCGATAAACTACGATCCAGCCCATAATTTTTTCCGTAATTACCATATAACGAGCTGGATGAAATTCGCGATATCCGTGCCATTTTCCTTGTAGCGCATGATCTTTGATCCGTTTTAATGTGGCTTGATCTTGCGCCACGATCGCTGCAACACATGGTTTTAGAACTTCAATCGGAAAGTGCTTTTTATTGAGCTTTTTTAGCTCACGCTCAAAAAGCTTTGTAGCTTTAATCTTCATTTAACTGGTCAATCCAATCGTTAAAGTCAGTGACTGAACCAATTTCAGTAGCTTCGCTTTTTTCGGCTTCTGCTTTTGCAGCTAGTGCTTCTGGAGAATCTAAAAAATTAAGCAAACGAACTTCGTTATTGGCCGCTTTAACCAACGACAAACGGACATATTCCGAGACGGTCAACCCTTGTTTGGCCAGATTAGCTTTCGCACGTTCACTGATCTCATTGGTGACCCGCGTGGAAATTGTTTTATCTTTTATGGTTGCGTTACTCATTTTATTCACCTTCTAGTTTTTCGTTTACGATCGTATTACATCTATAGTATAAATAAATCTTTTACTAAAAGCAAATTTCAGTTAAGGGGGGCATTATTATGGAACAAAAAGT
>NZ_AZFI01000319.1 GCF_001435755.1 Ligilactobacillus acidipiscis DSM 15836
CTTCCACCCACAAATACTTTACGCTAACTAAAAAGAGGCATCAGTGTTTCAGATAAGTAGCGATTTCCCAATGATTATTACGATACTTAGCCATATACACATCTTTAATATCAGTAATGCCTTGTGCTTGTAGTTCATTATTCAACCATACTTCGTCTTTGTGCATGACTTCTAGGACATCTGGATCTATTTTTCCATCCACGATAACTGGGTATCTGACATCTTCATCGTTTTGACCCAAAATTGTCAGACTGCCATTTTGTTCTAAAATTGCTCGTTTTACATTACGAATGTCCAAAACCCCAGCAGAGCGCAATTTAAAATCAATTTCTTTAGCCGACATATTTGACCGCAGGCAATTCTCCACCAATATCTGTCCATTTCGAATAATAGTTGTTGGTTCACCATCGATGAATTTACCGACAATATGCACATGTATTTTAAGATATCGAGTTACCAGCATGAGCAATGCCCAAATTGAAAGGACCACAATAAACTGAGCAACAGAGATCGCAGGGTTATATAAAATTCCTCCTATGATTCCGCCTAAGACATAGTTTTGCAGTTGATCCAGCGGTGATGTCGGTGCTAGACTGCCATTTCCGCTGAACTTGATCAGTAAGGTGATAAAAACGAAACCTATCACCAGCTTTAAAAAAATATCTGAATATGAGAACATGCTATTACTCTCCTTTAACTTCGACCTTTGATGCTTTTAAACTGACTTTTTCTAAGACATAATCAGAATTATCACTATTAAACCCGAATTATTCATATGAGGTTTAATATCGGCATACCGCACAATTTT
>NZ_AZFI01000032.1 GCF_001435755.1 Ligilactobacillus acidipiscis DSM 15836
ATTTACCCACACAAAGTTGACACTATCAAAATGTTTCTGTTGTTATACGTGAGCGGTGGTTTCTGTTAGAATAGGAATAAGCGAAATTTGAAGTAGAGTAAGAAAAGTTGCGCTTTTACTTGAGCTGCACGTGACAGAAGGCTGCGCCTAACTAATTTGCACATTATAATGCTGAAAAACGCATTATAGCGTGCAAGTCGGTTAGTTCTTGCCTTCTCCTGTTNTAAGAAAGGAAGTTTATTCATGAAAGTTATTGTAGTAGGTTCATCACATGGTGGTTTTGAAGCTGTTCGTGAAATTTTAGCCGATCGACCAGACGCAGAAATTCAATGGTACGAAAAAGGCGACTTTTTATCATTTCTTTCATGTGGGATGCAACTTTATCTCGAAGGTATTGTCAAGAACGTGAATGATGTTAGTTACGCAACACCCGAAGGCATGAGAGCTCAAGGCGTTTCAGTCTTTACCGAAACAGAAGTTACTGCAGTTGACGCAAAACAACACAGTGTCTATATCGTTGATCATAAGAATGGTCAAAAACGAGAAGAACAATATGACAAGTTGATCCTTAGCCCTGGTGCAACTCCTGCTACACTGCCAGTAGCTGGCAACGATTTAAAGAATATCTATGCCATGCGCGGACGTGATTGGGCAATCAAGTTAAAAGAAAGGACCGTTGATCCTGAAATCAACAATGTTGTAGTGATCGGTGCGGGTTATATCGGAATTGAAGCAGCCGAAACTTTTGCCAAAGCTGGCAAGCATGTAACTGTCGTTGATATGCTGCCCCGTCTACTGGCCAAGTATTTAGACGAAGAATTAACTGATATCGTTACTAAGGAAATGGAAAAACATGATATCAAAGCCGCTCCAGGGCAAGCTATCAAGAAATTTGTTGGTAAAGACGGTCATGTTACTCAAGTTATCACAGACCAAGCAACTTATCCTGCAGATCTCGTGATCGTAGCTACCGGTATCAAACCAAATACCAAATGGTTATCTGGAATAGTTGACCTGGATGACCATGGTATGATCAAAGTCGATGATCAACAACGAACAAGTGCAGATGATATTTACGCTGTTGGGGATGCAACACTAGTTAAGTTTGCTCCAACTAATGGGACAAAATCTCCGATTGCTCTGGCTACAAACGCACGCCGTCAAGGACGAATAGCTGGAAAAAATGCTGTCGGGAACGCAGCGAAAACACCACTTGTTTCCGGTTCAAGTGCTTTATCTGTTTTCAAATACAAGTTTGCCTCTACTGGTATCAAAGAAGGAACTGCCGCTCAATTCAACTTGGAAACTAAATCCACTTTGGTCACAGACACATTCCGACCTAGCTTTGTTACAGATGAAAACGGAAACGACAAGGTATGGTTCAAGCTGACATACGACCCACAAACCACTCGTATTTTAGGTGCACAGATCCTTTCTACTCAAGATGTGACTCAAAATATCAACACTATTTCTTTAGCTATCCAAGCTAAATTAACGTTGTCTGATCTCGCCTATGCAGACTTCTTCTTCCAACCAGGTTTTGACCGCCCATGGAACATCATGAACGTTGGTGCCCAACAGGCGTTGCGTGATTTAGAAAAAAATAAATAATACGCTAAAGCAAAAACATTCAGGTCATAAATTTACTGAATGTTTTTTGTTAACTAAAATTAATTTGGTTTGACTGCATATGAAAAATGCTGTTTCAAATTTATCAAAATTTAAGAACGGTTCACTAGTTTTGTCCCTGTCAAATATTTTTGCAGCATCGCCTAGTAGTCAACTACCACGGGTTAAACCCGTACGCAAAATATAGCTCATATAGCAACCTACTTCCTGACTAACAATTTGTTAAAATTTTAAACGTAAAATTTGACAGACTTACCTGAACAATGGTACGGTTAATTATGTAAAGTTGAATCTCTTTCAACTGCTAAGCTGTTCAAAGCGTTTGAACGACTTGCACATCATTTCTGAAAGTTCATTTCTAATTTGATCACTGCATTGCTGCATGACCAATCACGTTCACAGATCTACCATTTTCACTGAAAGAATTAAATTCACCCGAATTTAACCTCTCTTAAACTAATTTCAATTTAATTTCACAACAGACAGCAGTTGCACTCCGTGTGCTTTAAGAATTACATTTTTAAATCTCCTGTTTCCTATCTTTGTTGTTATAACAGAGTTATTTTGCACAGATATTTTCCTGATCAACAGACGAGATACCTGCACTTTTTTGTATATTCTTTCAGCTGGTTTATTCAAACCCAGTGACTCATTAACTACTTTATTCTCGCTGCTAAAATTGCATTTTTCTAGCCCGCATACACCACTGAAAAATATTTAATTTCGGTCATTTCTGGGATAATTCTAACTCTGATACATTGCCAGTGAGCTTAGATCCACTTTTTTAAAGTGCACTACACGTTACTTTGACCAACCTCTCACTAATATTAGTTTTACTAAATACACTTCTTTTGCTGTATTAATTTCGTTTCAATTTTATGAAAATGGCTAGTGATCTTATTACTGCTAAACAAGTTTTGTTAACTTAATTTGACAGCTTTACGAAAGGTACCAGCTTTAACGACTATCTAAATTGAAAGGATGATCCTATGTCGAAAGAAAAGTCGACCAATAAGCAAATCCTTGCTCATTATAAAACAAGCGAGCAAGGATTGACTACTGAACAAGTCACTAAACGAAAACAGAACGGACTCAATGAATTACAAGAGGGTAAAAAAGATAATATTTTTAAGCAAGTAGCTCTTCATCTATCAGATGTTGCTTCACTCGTCTTGCTGTTTGCTGTTATCTTATCCACCTATCTGGCGGCGACCGGCTTTGAAAAGTGGAGCCAACCGCTGATTATCGGTAGTATTCTGATTTTAAATGTTTCTATCAGTATCTACCAGGAAAAAAGCGCTGAGAAGGCATTGGCAGCTTTAAAAGACATGAATGTTCGCGAATCGACCGTAATTCGAAACGGAATACGACAAACAATTGAATCAAAAGATTTGGTCGTTGGCGATATTGTAATTTTAAGTGCGGGAGATCAAGTCCCGGCTGATGGTCGCTTGCTAACAGCCAATAACTTAACGATCAACGAGTCGATTTTAACTGGAGAAAGTGAACCAGTTGAAAAAACCAGTGCTGAACAAGAACTGACCAAAGAACTCAGCCAAAGATTTAACGAAGCTTTTTCCGGAACTGGAGTCGTTTCTGGAAATGCGCTAATGGTAGTAACTGCAATTGGAATGGATACCGAACTTGGTTCCATCGCTGGTTTGCTCAACGAAACTGAAAAGAAAAAAACTCCCCTTCAAGAAAAATTAGATTCATTGTCGAAGAGTTTGACATCTGTGGCATTGATCGGTGGAGTCTTGATTTTTATCATCGGTTTTTTCTTCCGCGGATTTGATCTTTCATCTGGTTTGATCATGGGAGTTTCCCTAGCAGTTGCTGCTGTCCCTGAAACACTGCCGATCATTGTCACGATCAGTTTATCTTATGGTGTTATCAAAATGTCGAAAAAAAATGCGATCATGCGTCGGGTAAATTCAGTAGAAACGGTTGGTAGTATTGATGTTATTACATCTGACAAAACTGGTACTCTTACTCAAAACCAAATGACCGTCACTAAATACTGGGTCCCACAAAATGCCCCAGCAGAAACTTCCACTATCATTTCAAAAGATTCCAAAGAATTTCAGCTAATGAGATTTATGGGGTTAGCTACCGATGCACAGGTCAAAGAAGTTGATGGTCAAAAAGTGGAATTGGGAGATTCAACAGAGTTAGCTATCATTCACTGGTTGCAAAAAGCAGAGACAACACGTGCCGAGTTGGAAAAAGACTACCCGAGAATAGACGAAGATCCATTTGATTCCAATAAAAAATTGATGGCAACGCTGCATAAAACTCCTTATGGTAAATATCTTTTGATCGTAAAAGGAGCAATCGACCGTCTTCCTGTCCAATTAAGTGATAATGAAAATAAGCAAGTTCAAAGTGTTAATAAACAATTTGCTAGACAAGCCCTACGTGTCCTAGCGGTCGGTTATACTCTCTTAGATGAAAAACCGACTGGACCACTTGATGCAACTAAAATCCCAGTGAAATTAGCTGGTCTGATCGGGATCATCGATCCGCCACGTCCGGCAGCGATCTCCGCCATCGAAAAAGCTAAAAATGCTGGAATAACTACGTTGATGATCACAGGTGATCATCCTGAAACTGCAAAAGCAATTGCAGTCCAAATGGGGATCGCCGAAAAAAATGATCAGGTCATGACTGGTACTCATTTGAATGACCTGAGCGATGAAGAATTACAGCAAAATATTAAAAATATTAAAGTTTACGCTCGTGTTTCACCGGAAGATAAGATCCGGATCGTCAAAGCATGGCAGGCAAATGGTTCAACTATTGCGATGACAGGCGATGGGGTCAACGATGCACCAGCAATTAAAGCAGCCGACGTTGGCATAGCAATGGGAATTACCGGAACGGATGTTTCTAAACAAGCTGCTGACATGATCTTAACGGATGATAATTTCGAAACGATCGTCACAGCTGTCGAAGAAGGACGAACGATCTATCAAAATATCCTTAAAGCTGTCGAATTCTTGATCGTTGTTAACTTTGCTCAGTTATTTATGATGATCTTCGCAGTTGCAATGGGTTGGGGTTCGCCTTTGTTAGCCGAACAACTCTTATTGATCAACGTGTTAGCTGATGGTATCCCAGGATTCTATATCTGCCGTGAACCATCCGAAGGCAACAACATGAAAAAAGCACCGATCAACAGACAAACTAGTATTTTTGCCGATGGTCTAGCACAAAGAGTCAGCTTTCGGGCTGTTGTCTTCACTATCTTGACCCTAATGATCTTCGGCCTTGGACAATTTGTACTTTCAAATTCAGATATACATTTCGCACGTACAATGCTCTTCTTGGTTTTAGCTTTAGGGTCAATGATCGATATTTACGTGATTAAATCACGGCAACCTCTTTCTTTGCAGACTTTTGCCAATAATACCGCATTAAACTTTAGCTTAGGCCTAACCATGCTAGTAGTAGTCTCAATCGCCACAATTCCTGGTTTAAGAGAAGTTTTCGGCTTTACTGCCCTGTCCGATCTTGCCTGGGTCTTTGTCATAATCAGTGTCTTCATACCCGCTATTCTACTAGAAATCAACAAACGTTGGACCTTAAGAAGAGAAACAGAACTAGCTTTATCAGAGTAAGGATGTGATGAGTTGATTTATCTCAAAATTTTTGTCATGTTAGTGTTACTCGTTAATTTAGCAGGTTGTGGTGCTTCGATTTCAAAAGATTTAGAAAGCCAAAAATGGGAATTTACAGCGCAACAAGTAAAGCAACCACCTTCAACAGTAATGTTTGATGGAAAACACGTTACATTCATCAAAGGCGACAATTGCCAAACTTATGGTTATAAGATCAAAAAGAAACCAAACGGTTCCACTCAACTTATTATGGGTAAAAAAAGCGGTGTCTCCCATAGGGCACCAATTAAGAACTTTGAGATTCAAAAATCTGCCAGATCTTATAAACTAAAACCCACGAACAAATTTGCCAAGCATTATTATGGCGAGGCAAAATTAGTACCACTTAAAGACGCTAATTCTGAATAAGAAAAACTCTAACTGTTTTCCCACTAATTAGTGGGAGTGAAAACAGTTAGAGTTTTTTATTTTTTACTACGTTTCACAGCTTGTTGGTATCCTTCAGAATATTTCATGCTTTCTGCGTATGAATCCGCAATTGAATCCATCATTGTCTTGTTTTTACCAGGCTTTTTATTAGTCTGCTTCTTGTTTTTCCCACTCTGTTTGCTCTGATTATAATTATCAAAGTTCTTACTACCATAAGTCTTATTATTTGTGCGATAACTATGAGGATCATTCACAAGATCATCCGTGATATGAGAAGTGCGATAATGCCTTGTATGAAATAGCGGTCCATTTGGGCTATACTGAATACCTCTTTCATTACTCTCAGATGGGAGCACCTTAGTTCGCTGACGTTTACTCTTACGATTTTGCTGGCGCACCATTTTGCCAGCTAAATTGTCACTATTTGATTTTTGTGAAACTTTTTTGGCAGCAGCATGGAAATCATTTTTAGGGGGCATTTGAGAGGAACTATTTGAAAATGCATCATTCCACTTTTGAAAGAGCCTGCCAACCTTTTGAACCAGCCAAATTACAATGCCAAAAATCACAAACATTAGGACTAATATGAAAATCACACTGATCACTGACATTTGGTCGCCTCCCTTGCTTGTTGCAAGTCTTTATGGTTGCTAGCTAATTATTCTGTCTGATTTTTGTTCTCTTTTTGCTTAGAATTCTTAGAGAAACCCGAACCGTTACGCTCTTTTATTGTTTGAGCCAAAACTGCAGTTTGACCAAAATTACTACTATCATCATTAGGTACCACAACCATATTAGCCTGAGATTTTGCTAGCTGACTATATGCGGAGATCGACTGATTCTTAAAGTAACGATCATCAGTATTACTCAAACCGGCTTGAACGGTGTCGATACGATATCTTTCAGCATCTGCTCGTGTTTTAGTAGCCTGAGCTTGAGCACTAGCCGTAGCCATCAAAGCATTATTTTGTGCTTCATTGGTTAACCGGATCGATTCTGCTTCCCCTTGTGCCTGAGCAATAGCAGCGATCCGTTCACGGTCAGCTGTCAATTGTTTGTCCATTGCACGCTGGATCTCAGCTGAAGGCAATAGCTCGTCGATATTGATCCGGTCAACATTGATCCCGTAAGTATTAGTTAAATCCCCGATCGCAGATGCAAGATCCGCATTGATACGCGCGGTAGAACCTAAGGCGTCATTTAGTTCCATCCGTCCGATTATGTCACGTAAATGGCCACGAACCAACTGCGCCATCGATTCGACTGAATCCGTATTATTATATTCGTACTTCATTGAATCAGTAACATGATAATTCAAAGTAACTGAAGTCGAGACTTCAGCGTTATCCTTAGTAATAATTGAATAATGCGGCAATTCGATAGGTTGCATTGCCAAACTGACTGTTCTGATCCCCTGGATAAAGGGAATGTAAAAATGCAGCCCTGATTCGACCGGGTGCTTATATTTTCCAAACATTTCTACTAACCCCTGACAATTTTGGGGCACGATTTTAAGTCCTAACGGCATAATATTACCTCATTTCTGAATTGGTTTGATCGTTAAAATATTTCCGACGGCTTCAACTACAAGATATGACATGTCAGCTTGAATCGCCTGATTATCACTAGTTAAATAGCGATAGTAGATCCCGTTGACTGAAACTAAACCACTATCAGCAAAAATCTTATCTGGTTTGACAACTTGATTTAGTATTAACCGACTTTCCATGGTTGAGTTAGTCGTTGCTGATTCTTCCAAAAATTGCTGAACACTTTCGACAACCATCTGATTGATGCTAATATGCTTAGCAGCTGCTTGCTTTTTTAGCTTTTCATATACGTCTTCTGGAAACCGAATGGTTGTCATTTTTGTCGACAAAGTCATCACCTTCTTCATTTCTTTTTGATATCACATTGATATTATAACCTGTAATTTACTATTTTGTAAATTTGTTTGCTTTTACAGTAAAAAATGACTTTAAGCAGGCTTTTGCAACACGAGATTTTATCTTTGATCAAGTTCTGCACTACAATGCTGAAAAACTCACTATAATGCAAAGGTTTATTAGTAAGTCTTATCATCAAAGTGACAAAAAAAGACCTCTGCCTTGCGCAGAAGTCACCACGACAAAATATTCACTTATATTACATTAAAGACTGCGAAGTAGAAAACTGCTGCTTCGATAGTCAAGATCAGTTGAATCACACTCAACCCCCAGCCAAAAGTCATTGCTTTAACGGGTGATTGAATTTTACCGATCTTTTCATCATTACCTAGCCATGACAACAAAAGCGTAAGTACCGGGAAGACAAAAACCAATAATTTGGATTGTCCGTATAAACTCAATGCATTTAAAGTCATTTGTATGGGTATCTCCCGCGGCAAATAAATCATCAGCGCCAACGACAGTACGAATTCAAACATACTGACGATGGCGAATGTCGCGGGTATTTTATGATAATAATCAATAAACTTAGCCAAATAGATCACTCCAAATATAAATTCTTTTTCGTTATCCATATCTACTGTTAATTTTACCACGAATAAACATTGCTGCGTTAAAAATTAATAAAATCAGACAAAACAAAAACAACCGCTCGCTAACGCACGGCTGAATTTTAAATTCTTAAAATTTTGAGTATCAATACTCAATCAAAACGGCAAGCATCTGTTTTCCAAGTATCACGAGCGGTCTGAACTACTAAATCAACCTTGTCCCATTGCTGTTGCTCATTTAAGTCATTTCCTTCTTTGGTTGAAGCAAAACCACATTGTGGTGATAGACTTAAATTATGCAATGGTACCATGTCCATCGCCTGCAAAATTTTATGTTGTAACTTTTGCTCAGATTCTAGCTGTGAAGTTTTAGTAGTTACTAATCCTAGTACGAAAACCGCCTGCGGCTGAGCACGATGGATCCGCGCCAGCGGTTCAAAATCACCATCAGTCTTTAGATCATCATATTCCATAAAGAAGGCATCATACGGTAATTCCTGCAATACATTGGTGATCGAAGCATAAGTGCCTCCGCCTAAAGAAGCTGAGTGAAAATTGCCACGGCAAATATGTGTTGCAAATATCATGTCATCCGGCGCAGCTGCAATAATTTTTTGAATCAAACTAGTTATTTCATCTTCTAATTTTGTGACCCGTTCCGTGTTTTCATCACCTTGCAGACCTGTAATTGGTAATGTCACTCCCAACAACCAAGGATCATCAAGCTGGATATACCGTAATCCCAACTCATAAAAATGTGCGATGGTTTGCTGATAGACTTTAAGAATATCTGCTAAATACTCTTCACGACTAGCATAAAAATCAGAATAGTTGGCGATCACCGCAAAGTCGCCCTCAAATAACAAAGGAGTCGGAGCTGGAATAGTTACTTTTGCCTGAACTCCAGCAGGGATAATACTTTGCAAGAACTCATAGTCGCTAAAGAATGGATGATTTGCGTTATATTCGAATTTACCTGCTAATTTTAGACCATCATCAACCAATTCTTGCCCGCTAAAATTCAATTTGAATCCATCAGGGACCACTTGGACCCCATTCAAACCAGCCAAGAAATCAATAAAAAAGTTTTTGCGATTATATTCACCGTCTGAAACAACATGTAATCCGTGGGTAATTTCTTGCTGCACCAGTTTTTTAGTTGCACCATGTTGGATCTGCTTAAACTCATCTTGAGTGATTTCTCCATTATCCACTTGATTATAAGCTTCTTTTAAATCATTCGGTCTTAAAAAACTTCCTACTGTATCGTAAGTATAAAAATACTGATGTTTTTTCACTGTCATTACAAACACTCCTCATATTAAAATATTAAGTATCATAGTCAAAAATCTCTAAACAAAAAAGCACCCGTTCCCGCACACTTTTCACGTGCAGGGACGAATACTTCGCGTTACCACCCAGTTTTTCATTATACTTACGCATAAATTACTCAACAGCTTAAAACAAGCTCAAGCTAGGGAAAATAACGGTTCCTACCGTTCAGCAGGCGTGAACTTGCTGAAAAATAATTGGAGCTCATCTTCAATATTAGTCAATATCTGCTCTCACCGACCGCAGACTCTCTGAATATTTAACCAATAGCTACTCTTCTCCGCAGATTTTCTGGCTAAACTACTTTTAATTAACTGTTAATATAAGCTTAATTCAACGAATTTTCAAGTTAAACTTCATTTAAAAAAATACATAGTATTTTATCAAGCGATCCAGCGATCAATTTACTTTTCACCATTAGAACTAATCACTTCTTGATGCCAATAAAAGGAATAACTTTTGTAACGATTCATTGTTTCCTGACTCTTTTCAAAAATATTCAACTTACTTGTACCACTTATAATTATTCAAAACATTCTGTGCTTGGTCTGCGGACTGGACACTCAGCATCTGGTTAACGGTCGTTTGCAAATTATCCAAGCGACCATTCAAGATACTATAGATGAGCCCACTTTGTTGTGTCTGATTATCCAACTGTTGCTTTAATGAAGCCAGACTTTGCGATACTTGCTGCATTTGGCTGAGATATTGTTGCCGATAACCTTCCTCATCTTTTTTATAATTTTTAACAGCATCTTTAGTCGTCTTATAATTTTGGCGTAATTCTTTGATTTGAGTATTAGCTGTATCCAGTTGATCACCCAAAGAATCATTTTTTCGCTGTAGTTCACCGATCTGTCTGCCTTGGTCATCGACCTGCTGCCTTGTCTGGTGATAACTGATCCCTGTCCAAACAAGATAAATCGCCAAAAGTCCCAAGATCACATAAAAAATCTTTTTGCCCCAGTGTTTTTTCTTTTCCCGCGGTTTTTTTACATCCATTTGTTCCTGTTGCAGATTTTGAGCTGGCTGTTGCTGAGCATATTTTGGAGTTGCTTGTTGCTGTGTGGACTGTGTCTGGCGTCTTGTTGGCTGAGAAAAATAATCCTGCTCATTACCATTACCGGCGGCCACAATTTTGATGGCGATCTGACGTAATGGCTGCAAATTTCCGTTCTCATCTAAAATAGAAATGTTGGCATCATATATTCCGACTTGCCCTATTTTTACATCAGCCATATTGACCAGTAGTTTGGACGTTAAATCTTGGCCAGTACGATCGTCGATGGCATGAGCATTTGTCAAATGTAAAATATCTTCGCCATTTAATGCTGACTTAGTGTCAATGGTAATTAAATCTTTAGTAATAGTTAACTCTGGTTTCATTTCAATGCACCCCCTATTATTCGGAAAATTTTTATATCCGCAAATATTTTATACACTAATTTTATCTAAAAGCCATTATAAAAACAAACTTTCCCTGATATTAACTAGTTTACCACCGCTTACATTTAAATCAGCATGTTTTCCAACTAAATCAAAATATAGTTCTTTTAAAATATCTGAAATTACAAAAAAAGACCAGATCTATTAAATAGATCGATCTTTTGTATATCTATATCTGCTTTTCGCATACTAGTGCTTCCCAAGGTTTCAATGCTGCATCTCCTAAACCAGATCCTTGCCTTTGGTAATTAGAAAGCAAAACCTTAGTTTTAGTATCAGCTGTATAGTAATCTGACAAGTCAAACGTCTTCTCACTTAAATTTGCGATGATCGTCCATTTTTGTTTACCCAAAACTCTCTCGTAAACGAAAACATCCGGATCGTCAGCAAATTTCAGCTCATAAGTGACATCACGCAAAATCAAATTTTGATGCCGCAACTCGATCAATTTCCTATAATAATTGGAAACTGATTTTTGACTCTCTTGATCTTTTGTAACATTGATTTCAGGATAACGTGTGTTGATTTTAAACCACGGTTTAGCCTCTGAAAAACCAGCATTCACTGCATCATTCCACTGCATTGGAGTCCTAGCATTATCACGGCTGATCTTATGGGCAGCTTTCAAAAAGTCAGCAGCCGATAGGGTCTTTTGCTCCTCAACAAATTGATGATAATTAGTCGTTAACTCCACATCTTCGTAATCTTCCAGCTTAAAATCAGGATTTGTCATACCGATCTCTTCACCTTGATAAACAAAAGGTGTCCCCTGTAAACAATGTAACACTGTTGCAAAAGCTGTGGCGCTCTCATAACGGTATTCGTGATCATTGCCCCATCTAGATGGTGTTCGCGCGCGGTCATGATTTTCAAAATAAAGTGCATTCCAGCCATGATCTCGTAATGAGTTTTGCCAATCGCTTAAAATATTCTTCAAAGCAATGATATCTGCCGGTTGCACATCCCAGCGCCCATTTATGCCACCTGGTTTACGATCAATATGCATATGTTCAAAAGTAAAAACCATATCAAGTTCTTCACGCTTCGGGTCGACCAGCTGCCTGGCGTCAATACTTTTAGATGCTGGAGCTTCGCCTACACTCATCATCTTAAATGGACTTAACACTTCTCGATCAATGTCATGAATAAACTCATGCATCCGTGGCCCATTATCTTGATTAGCTACAACATATTTTTCACCATTTTTAGCCGGATTATCGGGAAAATTCTGATTTTTAGAAATTGAGGTAATGATATCCATTCTCCAGCCATCGACACCTCTTGCTTTCCAAAAATGCATCAAGTCAAAAACTGCTTCACGAACTCGAGGATTTTCCCAATTCAAATCAGGTTGTTCCTTGGCATAATAATGTAAATAATACTGTTGCCGCTGTTCATTCCATTCCCAGGCTGAACCTGAAAAGTTTGAACCCCAGTTGTTAGGTTCGCTACCATCTTCTTTAGCATCTTTCCAAATGTAGAAATCACTAAAATAGTTATCCTTTGATTTGCAACTTTCTTTAAACCACTGATGTTGGTCAGAAGTTCCATTCACTACCAAGTCCATAATGATCTTTAAATTTAACTGATGTGCCTCACGGATCAAATGATATAAATCTTCATTTGATCCAAAACGCGGATCTATTTTGCGATAATCGGCAATATCATAGCCGTTATCAACTTGCGGCGAAACATAAAGAGGATTCAGCCAGATCGCATCAACACCCAATGATTTAATATAAGGTAATTTTTCAATAATACCGTTAATATCACCAAAACCATCGCCATTGCTGTCTTTAAAAGACTTAGGATAAATTTGGTAAATTACCGCATTTTTCCACCATTCTGAATTCATAATTTCCTCCGTCTTGCTTAATATTTTTTTCTAAACGATCCCTACTAAGGAAGCTAAAACTGAAATAATAATGATTGCAAAAATCAAGGTATTCAGGGAAACATTCTTTTTCTTGATCAAATAAAAACAAGCTAACGTAATTACTAAGGGCAGTAACCCAACAAAAATCTGATCCAAAACATTTTGTGTTTCCAACACTTTCTTACCAGCCACAACCATATTCCATTTGATCTTAAGCTTGACCATTTGGCTTGTCATGGCACCAACCATCATTAAACCGATCGTACTTGCGGCCTTAGTCAATATGTTGATCAAACCATTTTCATATAACTGGGAAATATAAGTAGATCCCAGCGTATAACCCATTTTCCCACTATACCAACGAATGATCTGTACTGGTACGTTAAAAATCAGTAAGAAGACAATTGGAGCTAAAATGTTGCCAGATTTAGCTAAACCAATAGCAACACCAGCAGCGATTGCCTTTAAAACACCCCAAAATACTGAATCACCGATTCCGGCTAAAGGTCCCATCAGACTGGTTTTAATAGCATTAATAGAATCAGTATTAAAGTTCTCGGTCTCAGAGTTTTCCTTTTCCATCGAGGCGGTAACACCCATAATAAACGGAACTAAAGCCAAATTACTGTTGTAGTAAGAATTATGTCGCACCATTGCCTGCTTTTTTTCTTCTTCATCACTATAAAATTCGTTAATAAATGGCAACATCGTATATTCAAAACCAGAAGCTCCCTGCTTGCAGGTGTAACTGCTGAATAAAGTGTAAATGAACGCCAATACATTTGTCGTAAAAGTTTATTTTCCTTTGCTGTTAATTCTTTCTTTTCAGCCATTAAAGTTGTTCCTCCCTTTAAATCGATAATTTTTAGTTAAAAATTACAAAAATGCAATATCCGTTAACTAAAGAAATCATCATTTTCTTGCTCATCAGCACTTTCTGTTATATTCTGCTGATCTGGCGAGTTTGTTACTACTGCAGGACGTGCCGCATTTTTCTTTTCGGTCTTATGCATTCTGAAATCATTTTGTGCTGAAACAACACCGATGACAATTGCCATTACAGCGACAGCAATCAAAGGCACCTTGAAATATGCCACGATCAAAAAACCTAAGAAATAATAAACTGAAATATTATTTTCCCACAAGATTTTCATCAACATAGCCATTCCGACTGCTGGCAACAAGTTGCCGGCCACAGACAAACCATTAACGATCGTATCAGGGATCATATTAATAGCATTTTGGGTTGCTTTTGAACCAACTAAAATAGCAAAAAATGGGATCAATGAATAAAGGAACCATTGTAAAGTCCACAAGCCAAAATGTAATCCAGTATATTTCTTTTGTTGTCCACTAGCGGCCAAACGGTCAAAGACACTGGCAAATGGTCCAACTACTAAAACATAAATCAATGTTTTAACTTCAACACCAATAATACCTAACGGGATCGCGATCGGCAAAGCAACGCCCAAGCCACCATGCATATTGATTGCAAAAGCAACAGCCAAAGCACTGGCCAAACCAGGTTCAGCAACCATTGCACCACCGATATTGACAACGCCCATAAAAATAGTTTCAAGTGAAGCCCCTAGTAAAAGACCAGTCTGAACATCACCTAGTAATAAACCGACCAGCGGACCAATAACAATTGGTCGGCCAAGTTGTGTGAAACCTAAGAGTTCCTGGCCGCCAACAGTCAAGAAAACTACTAAAGAAACAACCAAAGCTTGATATAACATTATTTAAACCTCCTGAATAATTATTTGAGCTTGAAAAGCAATATAACAAACACTATCGTCAGCTGACTTTCCATATATATAGTTAAGATTCAATAGATCAAACGCTAAATTGCGCAACTTAGATCATAAAAATCTTATAATTTCTTCAACTCATCTGATGCCAATAGTTTCTTATTGTCTGGTAAATTTTGTAAGGCTGTTTCGGGATATAATTCAGTTAGTCGACGTAAGTTTTCAATTTCCTCATTAGTTAACATTACAAATTGCGTAAATGTATGTTTTTGTCCCTCTACCGCTTTACCAACATTACCAATATTGACATATTTGATGTTAGACAGTTTTTCAGCTAAAGTAACAGCATCTCCCACTGTTCTAACTAGGACAAATAATTTCATTCTATCTGCCCGTGGATCAGATAAAAGATCGATCGCTCCTTGTAAAGACTTGATAATAACCTTCAATCCACTTGGCACAGCCATTTTCAAGGCCATCTTTTGCATTTCGTCATTAGCTGTTTCGTCGTTAGCGACCACGATGCCATCCAGGTCCAAAGCTCTTGACCATACCATCGCAATTTGTCCGTGAATCAATCTTTCGTCTACTCTAAGTGCTTGTATCATTTTAAAATCTTCCTTTCATCTTTAAATCATTATTTAATCAAAAAAGACATCATCAGAATCATCATCTGCGCTTGTCGGTTGTTGTAATTTAACTTTTTGCAAACTGACTCGTCCGCTTTGAATCAATTTATCTACAAATTCTTCGGTAATTGGCTCAGCTGATAATAAAGCTTCTAAAACAACTGGTAAATTGAAACCGGCTATGATAAAAACATTGTTAAATTTAGCAGCCCACAAACTGATCTGCTGGTTAACACTGCCTCCAAACATATCAGTAAAGACCAGAACATGGTCTTTTTCCGTGATTTCCTTAAAGAAATCATCAAGTTGTTTTTCCAACGTTGTATTTTCATCATTGTATGCTGCTATATAAGTAATGTTCTTGCTTTTTCCAGCAAACAATTCAATCGTACTTTGCGCTCCTGTAGCAAAATTTGCATGTGAAGCAACAAGAAACTTATTCACTGTTAAGCACCTCCCAATTATTTTGATTTACATTTAACATATAGCAAAAGGCGTGCCAACTTTTAAAAAAGCAGGTATTTAAAGCTTTTTTAAAGCACAAAAAAGAAATGCTTAGTTTTTAAGGTTCTATAATATTTGGTACTGATAGAAA
>NZ_AZFI01000320.1 GCF_001435755.1 Ligilactobacillus acidipiscis DSM 15836
TAGTGTTGCACTTAACTTGACAATTGAGGTAAAAAGCATAATGTCTTAAACATTATGCCAAATCTACATTAAAATACTTTGCCAATATAAGTTCCTAACGTAATATGACGGAAATCAAAGTCGGCAAGTTCAGAGAGTTTGACCACTCTTGTAACACCATGAGCGATCATTAAGTTCAGTGGCTTTTCATCGTCATCAGGTATCACCAAAACGATCGGCTTGTTCATGGTAGCTAAAACACCGCATTCGTATGCGATACCGTCGTCAATATCACTAGGATTGAAAAGCATGATACCAATATCTGAGCCTTTGATCCCAGCAATATCAGCTCTAAATGTTTGCACTTGCCATTCAATATCATCCATAAGTTCTGGATGTTCAGTCACATTCAAATCTTTATACTGGAAATCTAATGGATAATGTGAAAATTTACGACTGACTGACGGGTTCTTAGCAATAGCTTTCAAACCAGCTTGCCGTAATTTATCCTGTTCCTCACTAAACCAAGCACAACCGATATAAGCTTTAACTGGCGAAACTTCTGGGTCAAATTCTACATTTTTTTCTTTTGCGATCGTCATTTATATCTCCTTGTCATGTTAACAATTTAATCTCATAACTCAATTCTATATAAATTATTAACAAAAAGCAATTGCTGAATTTAACAGTAGCGTCAACTGCTCACTAAACAATTTTTATCAATAATGAACTGCTTGTTTTTTCTTCAAGCGCAAAAAAAGGGACCCTATACCAAGAGTAAGAGTAAGAGTCCCAAGAAAAAAGGGTCTAAACTTTTTAGTGTTGATGA
>NZ_AZFI01000321.1 GCF_001435755.1 Ligilactobacillus acidipiscis DSM 15836
CATTTCATCAGTACCACTTGATAAAGAACCCGAAAAAATCAAAACTCCCTAGAAATGGAGATGGCGGGGATCGAACCCGCGTCCAAGCATATCGCCGCTTAGATATCTACGTTCATATCCATGCTACTTAAATCTCGCTGTTAGTCACGCCGCATGTCAGGGCAAAGCACTAACGGCCAGCCTGATGATCTCTTTCTTACATTGCAGGTGGAAACATAAGACGTAGCCTACTTATTATAAGACCCGGAGATCAGTACATAGGCGATACCGGCCGGATCTACGTTAAAGCTGACTAGGCAGCTAAAGCGTAAGAGTTATTGTTATTTTTTGCAGTTATATTTTAACTGAGCGTTTTATGGTAGTCGCAACCTACCAAACGCAATCTAAGCTCGACCTATACCTGTCGAATCCAAAACATCCCCAAGTACATAGTCATTGTAGCACAATAACCAGCAGGCGTAAAATCAAACACTTGACGTGATAGTGTCAACTTTTTGTGGGTGATTACTTAAAGAGCTTATTCTCTGCTTTTAGTAATTTCGATATTATTTTTAGTCAGCTTCTGTGCCGGGATATTTTATCAGCCCCTTATACCCGCGTTAAAAGCTCCCGCTGCTTTTTTTCTGGTCTCGTGCTCTGTTCCAATAAAAATTGGGCGACAAGTGCACCAGCCTAATGCTAACCTTATGCCACACAGCTTGGAACTACCAGCCAGTCTGTAGGCCGTGTTGCCATAAACTCCGGTGCCCACGCAGATGCCCGCTGAAGGCGGCTTGTATCTGTTCATAATACTTATTTTTAATGTTTT
>NZ_AZFI01000322.1 GCF_001435755.1 Ligilactobacillus acidipiscis DSM 15836
GACCCTGAAATGTCTTGTTTTTGAGATATAAAATAGTTAAAAACAGATACAGCTTTAATTTAGTGGAGTTTTTAAATCTGGAGTTATTTTTATGTTTAGAATTTGCTGCTTATAAGGCTGTTGAGGTACTACTCCGTTATTGAGAGAAGAAGGGCAAATAAACTTAACAATAGTGAACATACGGCAGATCCATATAAACCAATAGCTTTTTGGATTTCTGCTTTTTTTGAAATAAGTGGTGGTAATTTTTTCGTTAAAGTATATTTTTTAAATAACTTTTGTTCAAAAAGATGTGTTAGGACTTGTATGAATACAAATAAAAATAGTAATGCTTCAAACATGAGTGAAATACGTAAATCCTTTTTGATTATAAGTGTATAGAGCGCACTCACAACAATAAAAAATCCCACTAAAAGGCATATATAACGGAATTTTTTAATAGTAGCTGAATATTTATGATAAAAAGCAGAGGACTTATTTTGTTTTTTTAGTATTTTTTTTTCTTTTTTTTGTGGTATAAGGTATAAGAATGCAAAAATAAAAAGTAAAAGTAAAAGTAAATACATTATGGTTTGTCCTTTCTAAAGCTAAGTTTTAGTTTTACATAAAAAAATAGCAAAAGCAACAATATATCATTGTTGCTTTTGCTCAATATTTAGGCGAAGGCGAGTAACAGTAATAAACCTCCCCCAAATCCAATTAAAAGCGCAGACGCTTCAGTTTCAGTTGGAATGGATTCTAATGCACTAGATAGTAAAGTCGTATAATATTGCTCTAAATTTGTAGCATATTGTTTTACGT
>NZ_AZFI01000323.1 GCF_001435755.1 Ligilactobacillus acidipiscis DSM 15836
TCGTTACTTCCACGTTCCCAGGGCGAAGAAGGATGGGCGAAGTAACTGGTGATCTTACTTAATTTACTTTGTTCGGCAAATTCAGCACCATTGTCAAAGGTGACCGTTTTAAAAAGTTCTGGGAATTGCTTAATGGTCCCGTCAACTGCCTTGAGGCAAGTTTGCGCATGGTAATTAGGCAGCTTGAGTATCATTTCATACCGAGTTTTACGCTCAGTTAAAGTTAGTAGGGCGGGCTCACTTGCCCGCCTAACTCCCTTGACCAGATCAGCTTCCCAATTTCCAAAGGTTGACCGCGTCTTAACTTCTGCTGGCCTTTCCTCGATCGACAGACCTAACTTTTTCTGGTTCTGTCTGGTATGCGTGTGGGTGTTGGACTTTGTTCTGCGACGTAATTTTTGCGGCAGATCAATATTCCTTAAGCTCAGCAAACCTTGATCTATATAGCGATAAACAGTCGTGACTGAAGGCACCGGCTTATCGGGGTGGATCCTTTTAAAATAAGCAGTAAAACTCGCCACACTTTGCGCACGAAAGGGTTTCTTTAGCTCTTTCTTGAGCATTGAGAAATACAGCCAGCAGTTGCGTGTCATCGGTTTTGAATGACAGCGGCTCCGATGTTTAAGATAATTTGCTTGTCCAGTCTCAGGAAAATACTGCTGATAAAACAGGTAATTTGAGTGGCGTTGTAAAGTAGTGCCGCGTTTGACCTCACGGCAAATAGTACTAGGCGAACGTCCCAAAATACCTGCGATCTGATTAGCACTCAGGCCAACTTTCAAATAAGCTC
>NZ_AZFI01000324.1 GCF_001435755.1 Ligilactobacillus acidipiscis DSM 15836
TGATAGTTGGTTTACGTCACCACACATGTTTGCTGAGCTGCTAAAACGTCATTTATTCGGGGTCGGCATGCTTAAACGGAGTAAAAAAGTCTATTTTCGCTATCGTGGTCGCCAAATGGATGTTAAGACACTCTATGAAAACTTGCGTCGTAGTAAATGGCCGCACCATGAAAATTATCTGTACAGTCCACTGGTTAAATTTCAGGTTGGCGACCAGGAAATGCCAGTCAAGCTGGTTTACATTGTTGAAAGGAATTGGTTTCTTTACGAGTATTTTGCCACAAATTTTTAATCAACCAATATGGTTTGCTGCCGGGATAATTGCTTTATTTATTTCTATTGTAAATCTAATGAAAATAATCCATTTGCTCAACAAAGAAAAGAATCCTCAAAGTAAATATGGCCCCGTGTGGTAATTTATATACAATTTTACCAAAACATAGAGTTTTAAATGGGCGAATTACTATATTATAGTACTCACAGGGTATGTCTATGAATATTTTATTGGCATAAGAAAGGAGCGCGCGGTGAAAAAGGCAATAACATTTTTGACACTTTTTGCTGCTAGTTTAGTGCTATTTGAAGGCAGTGGTCTATCCCAATTAGAACATATTGACCTTACAGATAATTATCACGTACCCAAAACCGTGCGTATTTCAGACAAGTCAAAAAGACCACGCTCTTATTTTGAAACAGAAGATGCTTTTAAAGCAGTTGGATCAGATAACGACAAAGATAGCTAGGTATGTGTCAAATATTAAATATCTTGAAATGTCAAATTAAGTTAG
>NZ_AZFI01000325.1 GCF_001435755.1 Ligilactobacillus acidipiscis DSM 15836
AGAAGGCGAAGACTAAGACTGCTAAAACGAGAACGGCAGGCGTATAATATTGAGCAAAGCGATCGATGAACTTTTCAGCTTTGGACTTCGTGTCTTGGGCTTCTTCGACGAGTTCGATGATTTTAGCAAACGTCGTGTCATCACCCACTTGAGTCGCTTTGATTTTAAGATAGCCGTTTTCGACCATCGTACCAGAATAAACGGAATCATTGAGTTGTTTGTTGACCTGACGGGCTTCACCGGTGATAGAAGCTTCGTTGAGGTAACCATTACCTTCAACGACGACCCCGTCGACAGGGACTTGGCTCCCCGTCTTGACTAAGACAACATCGCCTTCGTCAACATCATCGACGTCGACTTCTTCCGTACCATCAGCGGTTACGAGGGTCGCGGTCGTTGGTGACATGTCAGTCAAACCTTTGATGGCCGTCCGCGTCTTTTGTAACGTTTTGCTTTCGAGGTAGGACCCGAACAAGAATAGGAACGTCACGATGGCTGATTCATTGAATTCGCCAATGATGAAGGCCCCGATAACGGCAATGCTGACTAACAGTTCAATACTGAAGACCTTGTTGCGCAGCGCGCTCCAAGCCCGAACCGCGATCGGAATAACCGCAATCACGGATGCGACAGCCAGAATGACTTGGTAGCCCAGTGTGAATTGGAACAAGTATTTGCTGAGCATGCCGAGGACGATCAGAATACCAGTGATTAATGTGATTTGATTCGTATGTTTAGTTAGAAACCCCTGAATTTTCATAATTTGCAACTCCTTATTTGATTTG
>NZ_AZFI01000326.1 GCF_001435755.1 Ligilactobacillus acidipiscis DSM 15836
AGAAGGCGAAGACTAAGACTGCTAAAACGAGGACGGCAGGCGTATAATATTGAGCAAAGCGGTCGATGAACTTTTCAGCTTTGGACTTGGTATCTTGAGCTTCTTCGACCAATTCAATAATTTTGGCAAAAGTCGTGTCGTCGCCAACCTGAGTCGCTTTGATCTTCAGATAGCCATTTTCAACCATTGTTCCGGAGTAAACCGAGTCCTTGAGTTGCTTGTTGATTTGGCGTGCTTCACCCGTAATTGAGGCTTCGTTAAGGTAGCCGTTACCTTCAACAACAATCCCGTCAACGGGAACCTGACTCCCAGTTTTAACTAGGACAACGTCACCTTCGTCCACATCATCAACGTCGACTTCTTCGGTGCCATCATCAGTAACTAAGGTTGCGGTAGTTGGTGACATGTCAGTCAAGCCTTTGATTGCGGTCCGCGTCTTCTGCAAGGTCTTGCTTTCGAGATAGGAGCCAAACAAGAAGAGGAAAGTAACGATTGCGGATTCGTTGAATTCACCAATAATGAATGCCCCAATCACTGCGATACTAACTAACAGTTCAATACTGAAAACTTTGTTCCGAAGTGCGCTCCAAGCACGAACCGCAATCGGAATGACGGCAATAATTGAAGCAACTGCTAAAATGACTTGGTAACCGAGCGTAAATTGTAAGAGATATTTACTGAGCATCCCAAGGACAATCAGAATCCCCGTAACTAATGTAATTTGATTCGTATGTTTAGTGAGAAATAATTGGAATTTCATAATTTGCAACTCCTTATTTGATTTG
>NZ_AZFI01000327.1 GCF_001435755.1 Ligilactobacillus acidipiscis DSM 15836
GAGCACCAAGGGACTCGGGCATTATGACAAGAGATTTTCTTGTTATGATGTCGGAGTTGATTGTGCGGAAAGTTTTGGCTTGAGGAGCTCGACTACTAAAACTGAACAGAGTAATTCGGCTGCAAAACTTGCGAAATTTAAGTAATAAAAAAAGTCGTCTTCCATGCCATAATTGACACAGAGGACGACTTTTGTCGTGGTCCCACCTCGTATTTATTATCTGCTCACACAGATAAACTCAGTGAGTTTGTTTAAATTACCGTGATAAAATAAAAAGCCGTCCTTAGGCACTAGGCCTAAGAGGACGACTACTCGCGGTTCCACCTCATGTTCATCGTTTGTTCACACAAACGACCTCACAGAGTTTAATTTACTCAAACTCATGCACTAACGGGGCGTCCCGGAATTTCTTACTTTTATTAAATTCAGAAAATCAACTGACAGGTGTGATTCATTACAAACTGACATATACTCTTTCCAGCACCGAGTACTCTCTAAATGTGTATGTAATTACTAGTCTGCTCATAGCTTTTAGTTATTATTCAAGTTATTTTCAATTATAAAGGCCAAAAGTGAGAAGTCAACCCAAAATTTTTAATTAATTACATCTTTTGCCTTGCAAAAGCACTATTTGCAACTGAATTAAATGGTTGTTGATTCCACGATTTTAAATTAACATACGGAATCATTAGACTAAAAAACAAGATAATAAAATGGTCGATGGTTTTGTTTTACGACTTCTGAATTTTTTCAAACTTGAAATGTCAAATTAAGTTAGAAATA
>NZ_AZFI01000328.1 GCF_001435755.1 Ligilactobacillus acidipiscis DSM 15836
AGTAATACTTTGCTTGAATCGGTCTGGCAGAATTTGTTGAATTTCGTGCTCACCAGCGCCATTAATACAGATGAAATGGAGCCGACCACCAATTCCTCTAAATTCATCCATGGCGAGATGAACCGGTAGATAGTTAAGATTTCTGCGAAATAAGTCATCATAGTTGTCTAAGTAACGACAGACAGTGCTAGCTGATATGCCGGCATCGATCGCAATGCTAGCTTGAGTGCGGTCGTCTTGTAGACTCATAAACACTTTCTGACGCGTGGCTCGGGAGATACAACAGTACTTGTCTACCACATCAGAAGTAGCCATAAACGACGCTTTACAATTACGACAAATGACGCGTTCTTTATGGAGTTCTAAATAAACTGGTTCACTCGCATTCGCTGCCAGATAGGTCACGCGTGATACGTAGTGTCCATTATGACTTAGCTCGCAAAAGCCACAGTTAGCGCAATGTTTCTGGTCGAACTTAACCGTGGCTATATATACTTTTGCGCGCTTAGCTTTAATCACTTGATAGTTATATTTGTAAAAAACTACATTTGGGTCTTTAATACTGAGCGCAAATTTTATATTATTATCTACAGGGTCCATAAGTTTTCACGTCCTTTAAAAATGATGCTGTAGTGGGTGGATTTTTTAGGTGCGAGGCTTATGGGCCTTTTTTATTTTGCACTAAAAAATCCTGCTAATAGATTACCATGTTAAGTAAGCTATCAACAGGAAAAAGTATAGAACC
>NZ_AZFI01000329.1 GCF_001435755.1 Ligilactobacillus acidipiscis DSM 15836
ATTCGTTCAAGTTATTTCTTGCAATCTGCCAGATATAAAACAACATAAAAAAAAGATAATAAAAAGGATAGTCCTAATCGTTAGGACTATCCTTTTTATATTTACTAGGTTTATTTGCATTAACATAATTTGCAAATATCTTTAATAATTCTTCACTCTCATCAATGGATAAGTTTTCCGCATGGAAATACTTTTCAAATAAAGCGCCTTTTTGAATTAAACGCCTAGACCGTGCTTTGCGTTTTTTTTGATTTTCGTAGTACTTAGATTGACGAGCTTTAAAATCAGCTTGTTCAATCTTTTTTTGCGCTTTATCACGTTGTGAGACTAACTTATTGTATTGTTCATTCATAAGCTATTTTAACCTTACTGTTGGTTAAAGTTATTAGTCGGCTCATCAGATTGATTATGTTCAATAGTATTAGACTTTTCAAAATTATTTCCGTTTAGATAAGCAACAATTTTAGAAGCAAGTTCCTTAATTGTTGTTTGATCTAAATCACCATAATCAAGATTAGCACCTTTAATGACTTCATGTCCGAGTCGTTGGTCAACTTTTTTCTTTTCCTGTTTAATCTTTTCATTAAGCCTTTGCAACTTTTCTTGTTGTTTTTCGATATTTGATATTGCCATAAATAAAACCCCCTTAATTTTATTTGCTATAGTTATGGCTATAAAATATCACATTGTTTTAAAATGGTCAACTAATCATTTGCGAAACATCAAATAAAATAATACA
>NZ_AZFI01000033.1 GCF_001435755.1 Ligilactobacillus acidipiscis DSM 15836
TTTATTTCTAACTTAATTTTACAAACGACGATTTAAATAAAAATCATGCTTCCCTATACTAAATTGTTCCATGATGTTCACCCTTTCAACACTTGCAATTTTCACTTAGTATATTAACATAGCAAGTTCTATATGTAAACGTTATTAAATAACAAAAATAAACATTTTTTCATTTCACTTGATCTCTCGCTAGGTTAAACTTAATATAATTAGCAGAAAGAAAAGAGTTGCGAAAATTTGAAAACACCGAAATACCTTACGATAAAAAATGACCTAAAAAGTCAGATACTCAACGGTACTTATTCAAGCGGCGATAAATTTTATAGTCAGGCCGAACTTGTCAAAATGTATGATGCCAGCTCGATCACGGTGATCCGTGCCGTGCAAGAATTAGTTAAGGAAGGCTACTTAGTTCGTTACCAGGGAAAGGGTACTTTTGTTTCGCGTAAACATGTTAACAAACTTGTTCGATTCACAGACAAGGAAATTTTTTCTTCTGATGAAGATCAAGTAAAAGTTCTCTCGCTGACTAAGGAAAATGATCCCAATATTTTAAAAGAATTAAATTTATCCACATATGAACATTATTACAAAATAGTCAGATTAAGGACTGCCGATGGCATACCATATATCTATCACCAATCATATATCCCGGAACGCTTTATTCGCCGTCCAAAAGATCCGGATTACTATAGCTCGATCTATCAACGCTTTCGGAGCGATTTTTCGATTAATTTAAATGACATGCCCTCTAAAGAAATCAATAAGATTTGCTTCCCTACAAACGAATTTGTCGCTAATATGCTCCAGCTGAAGGGAGAACAACCAACCGTTTTTCAGGAGAAAAAAATACGGTTATCCGTTAAGAATACCGTGGCAGAATATGTCATTACTTATAAACGATGGGATTATTATCAAATAGAAATAGCTAATGACTAAAACAGAGTGAAATAAACTTAAGGGCTTAGACATTAATGTCACGTTTCTTAACACATAATGTCTAAGTTAGGTGAACAGAGCTTTTTTTCATAAAACTCACCTGACAATATCTACCAAGTGTATCAGTTTAACCTTGTTGCTTACAAAAAAGGGTTAAATATCTATCCATAGGCACAAAAATAGCTCCAGGAAGTTGTAAAAACAACTTCTTGGAGCCTTTTTGGTGGATCGATAAAATCCATAATATAGAGCGAATCAAATTAAACGATATTTATACACTTAATAACATATTCGCCCACTTTTTAATTAGTCTTCTGTTACAAATGGTAGTAAGCCCATGATACGAGCACGCTTGATAGCAATCGTCAACTTACGTTGATTCTTTGCGCTTGTGCCTGTAACACGACGTGGCAAGATCTTACCGCGTTCAGAAATGAATCTTCTTAACAAATCTGTATCTTTGTAATCAATATATTCAATATGATTAGCTGCGATAAAATCAACTTTACGGCGACGACGTCCGCCTCTGCGTTGTTGTGCCATGTTTTTTCCTCCTCCAGTTACTAGAATGGTAAATCATCATCAGAAATATCGATCTGTTGGCCACTATCCGCAAACGGATCTCGATCGTTATCAGAATTAGAATTATTCTGGTTCTGATAACCACCTTGATTATTGTTATTGTTAGGATTGCCATACGGATTACTATTATTCTGTTGTGATGAATATTGCGAAGAAGGAGCAGAATTATTGCCCTGAGAGCTAGGATGTTGTTGGCGATATTGCTCTGACTGAGCTTTAGACTCAAGTAATGCAAAATTATCAACAACAACTTCTGTTACAAACACACGATTTCCTTGTTGGTTTTCATATGAACGTGTTTGAATCCGTCCATCAATTCCAACCATTGAACCCTTATGCGTAAAGTTAGTAAAGTTTTCAGCTGCTTTTCTCCAAATAACACAATTAATGAAGTCGGCCTCTCGTTCACCTGAACGATTTGTAAATGGACGATCGACAGCAACTGTGAAAGATGCAACAGCAGCTCCGGAAGATGTGTAGCGCAAATCAGGATCACGGGTCAGTCTTCCGACTAATACGGCTCTATTGATCAAAATTCGTTCCCCCTTCTGATTTCAAAAATTAAGCTTCACGTTTAACGATCATATGACGTAAAATTCCGTCATTGAATTTAGCAAGACGGTCAAATTCATTAATAGCGTCAGCTTTTTCTGCCTTGGCGTTTACAACGTGGTAGATACCTTCTGTAAACCCACCAATTTCGTAAGCAAAACGACGCTTAGACCAGTCTTTTGAATCTACAACTTCAGCACCATTGTCTTTCAAAACGCTATCGAAACGTTCTACCAAGTCATTCTTGGCAGCTTCATCAATAGCTGGGCTGATAATGTAGGTAATTTCATAATTTGTCATGACTGTTTACACCTCCTTATGGACTTTTGGCCCCCTATCCTAACGTAGAGGACAAGGAGAGTAATCTAAAATGCTTAGATACTCACGAATTAGAATTATAGCACGTTTATATTGCATTTGCAATAACTGCTTAAAACAAACGAAGTTGGAAGCTAACAATCATTCCACAGCTAAATTTAAGTCCAAATTCTTATTAACTATTCTTTTCTTCTGGATCATTGATCTACGCTACATAACATATATACGCAAAAAAATGTCTTTTTTATTTTCTAATTTGTTATTTAGTCCAAATTGTCCTCATTTTTATTGTTTTCTTCTTGATCCTCAGATTCAGACCCTGTTTCTGAACTAGCTTGAGCATCTGTTGCTGTCTCTGAATTAGTTTCAGATTCTTCAACTTCTTCAGGTTCAACCTTAGCCATCGTAGATACAAAAGAATCTTCTTCCAAATTGATCAAATGAACACCGAGTGTTGAACGGCCAGTTGTTGAAACATTAGCAACTGCAAAACGGATCAGTACACCCTTATTAGTAATGACCATGATATCTTCATCGCCCGAAACGGTTGTTAATCCAACAAGCGGACCATTTTTGGCAGTAATATTAACGGTCTTAACACCTTTACCGCCACGACCTCGGATAGCATACTCACTAGCTGGAGTTTGCTTACCATAGCCTTGTTCAGAAATAACAAAAGCATTACTATCAGGTGCTAAGATATCAGCACCGATCACATAATCGCCTTCACCTAATCTAATACCACGTACACCTGCAGCTGAACGGCCCATAGAGCGAACCTTTTCTTCAGAGAATGAAACAGCAAAACCTTGGTGAGTCCCAATGATAATGTTTTGGTTTCCATCCGTTTGAGCAACACCGATCAATTCATCCCCGTCACGTAAAGTAATAGCTTTCAAACCATTCTTTCTGATATTCAAGAATTCTGAAACTGCTGTCCGTTTAACAACACCGTTTTTAGTTGTGAAGAATAGGAATTTATCCGCTTTATCCGGATTATCTCTATCTTCTTTTGGAACTGTAATGACAGTTGCTACCTTTTCGTCAGGATCAATATTTAACATATTGATTACCGGGATTCCCTTAGCAGAACGGCCGTATTCAGGAATCTGGTATCCCTTAGAACTATAAACTTTACCAGTATTGG
This sequence comes from Ligilactobacillus acidipiscis DSM 15836, assembly GCF_001435755.1. GTDB lineage: Bacteria > Bacillota > Bacilli > Lactobacillales > Lactobacillaceae > Ligilactobacillus > Ligilactobacillus acidipiscis. Next base: position 3,539 of record NZ_AZFI01000033.1, read on the forward strand.
TAAAGAATAACAGTTCATCGTGAGTTGAAGTTGAAATCAGTTGTTCGATAAAGTCTCCTTCATGAACTCCCATTCCTTGAACACCGCGGCCTCCACGATTTTGTGACTTAAATTCACTAGTTGGCATTCGCTTGATATAGCCATTATGTGTCAAAGTAATGACAACAGCTTCTTCTTCGATCAAGTCTTCATCTTCAATACTTGTCACATCACCAACAAGCAATTCTGTCCGCCGTTTGTCACCAAACTTTTCTTGAATCTGCAAGAGTTCCTCATAAATAATTTGGTTGATCCGTTCTTTATGAGCCAAAATATCTTCATAATCAGCAATAGCTTCCATCGTCTTTTTATAATCGTTTTCGACTTTATCACGTTCCAAGCCGGTCAACCTTACCAAACGCATATCAAGAATAGCCTGAGCTTGTTTATCGCTTAATTGATACTCATTCATTAACCGATCTTTAGCAACATCACCGCTTTGTGAACTCCGAATGATGTCAATGATTGCTTGAATGTGGTCTAAAGCGATTCTCAACCCTTCCAGAATATGAGCACGTGCCTTGGCCTTCTTTAAATCAAATTCTGTTCGGCGACGGATAACTTCTTCTTGATGTTTTAAGTAATACTGCAAGATCTGTTTCAAACTTAAAATCTTGGGAGTACCACCAACGATTGCCAACATATTGAAACCAAATGATGTCTGCATCAATGTTAATTTATATAAATTATTCAAAATAACTGAAGCACTAACATCACGTCTGATATCAATAGTAATTCGCATTCCTTCACGGTCAGACTCATCTTTAATATCTGTAATGCCTTCGATCTTACGTTCACGAGCCAACTCAGCGATCCGCTCGATCAAACGAGCTTTATTGACCATATATGGCAATTCATTAACAATGATTTGCTCCCGACCATTCTTTTGCTCGTTGATATCGACTTTAGCCCTCAGAACTATATGTCCATGACCAGTTTCATATGCTTTACGGATGCCTGATTTACCCATAACGATCCCGCCAGTAGGAAAATCGGGTCCAGGAATAGCTTCCATTAAATCAGCAACGGTAGCATCAGGATTATCCATCAGAATATGCAAAGCTGAAATAACTTCTGCCAAATTATGCGGCGGAATATTGGTTGTCATCCCAACAGCGATCCCGGTTGCCCCATTAACTAGCAAATTTGGGAAGCGTGCAGGTAAAACTTTTGGTTCTCTTTCTGTCCCATCATAGTTTGGTGCAAAATCAATCGTGTCTTTATTGATGTCACGTAACATTTCTAGTGTGATTTTCGACATTCGCGCTTCAGTATAACGCATAGCAGCCGCACCATCACCGTCAACAGACCCAAAGTTTCCGTGACCATCAACTAACATATAACGATAACTGAAATCTTGTGCCATCCGAACCATTGATTCATAGATTGCCGAATCACCATGCGGATGGAATTTACCCATAACTTCTCCGACGATCCTAGCAGATTTTTTGTAAGGTTTTTCAGGTGTGACACCTAATTCGTTCATTCCATATAATATCCGACGATGAACAGGTTTTAACCCGTCCCGTACATCAGGCAAAGCACGAGCAACGATAACACTCATTGCATAATCAAGGAAAGATGTCCGCATCACCTTGGATAAATCGACATTTTTTACTCGATCTGGTATATCTACCAACTTTCTGACCTCCTATTTTATTCCCAGTCTATAATTATTTCCCGGGAAATAATTATGCATCTAGATTTTCAACGTATGTGGCATTTTCTTCAATAAATTGTCGTCTAGGGCCTACATGGTCTCCCATTAACATCTCAAAAACCTGATTGGCTTCTTCAGCATCCGACAAAGAGACACGCATCATCCGGCGGTTTTCTGGGTTCATTGTAGTTTTCCACAATTGATCGGCATCCATTTCACCTAAACCTTTATACCGTTGAATAGCGGGCTTTGGAGAAGGTGGTAATTGTGATAAAATGTCTTGTAATTCTTCATCAGAATCAATGTATCTGATCATCTTACCTTGGCGAACTTGATATAAAGGCGGTTGAGCAATATATACATACCCAGCGTCGATCATTGGTTTCATGAAACGATAGAACAATGTCAACAACAATGTTCTGATATGGGCACCATCAACATCGGCATCAGTCATGATGATCAATTTATGATAATTTGCCTTGCTGACATCGAATTCCTCACCAAACCCAGTACCTAAAGCAGTAAATAGTGAACGGATTTCTTCATTAGCCAAAATACGATCTAGACTTGCTTTTTCAACGTTTAAAATCTTACCACGGATCGGCAAAATGGCTTGAGTCAAGCGAGACCGGCCTTGTTTAGCAGATCCACCCGCAGAATCACCCTCAACGATAAACAATTCTGAAATTTCAGGATCTTTACTTGTATTATCGGCTAACTTGCCTGGTAGATTTGAAATTTCTAATCCATTCTTTTTACGCGTTACTTCACGAGCCCGTTTAGCAGCAACACGAGCTTTAGCAGCTAATGAACCCTTTTCCACGATTTGCTTAGCTGTCGTTGGGTTTTCATACATGAACTGCGAGAATGTTTCACTGAAGAGCTTATCTGTTGCAGTTCTAGCATCTGAGTTACCCAATTTTGTCTTCGTTTGTCCTTCAAACTGTGGATCCGGGTGTTTAACAGAAACTACTGCTGTAATACCTTCACGAACATCTTCTCCAGAAAGATTGTCATCATTATCTTTTAAAATTCCTTGTTTTCTAGCATAGTCATTGATTACCCTAGTCAAAGCTGTCTTGAAACCAGCCTCGTGAGTCCCACCTTCATACGTATGAATGTTATTAGTGAAAGTCAACAAGTTTGAATGAAAATCATCTGTATATTGCAGTGAAACTTCAACAGTGATCCCATTCATTTCACCTTCAACATATACTGGCTCAGGAAAAAGAACTTCTTTGCCTTTATTCAAAAATTCCACGTAATGTTTAATACCACCAGCATAGTGGAATTCTTCAAACGTCGGCTTTTCTGGGCGTTGATCAGCAATGGTTAATTTTAAACCTTTGTTTAAGAAAGCCAGCTCACGAATACGTGTAGTCAAAACTTTAATATCGTAAATATGAGTTTCCGTAAAAATATCTGTATCAGGTTTGAAGTGAACCTTTGTTCCGTGTGTATGTTCACTAGTTTGAGCGATGACATGCAACTGCGTTTTGACCTTACCGTAAGCAAAATCCATCGCATATACATTTGGATCTTCCGCACGCGTGACCTGCACTTCCAATTCGGAAGAAAGTGCATTAACAACTGACGCCCCAACACCATGCAAACCACCAGATACTTTATACCCGCCACCGCCAAATTTACCACCGGCATGCAAGATCGTATAAACTGTTTCAACAGCCGGTCGTCCTGTCTTCTTTTGAATATCAACGGGAATACCGCGACCATTGTCTTTTACAGTAATACTATTATCGGTTTCGACCGTAACATTGATTTCGTCACAGAAGCCTGCAAGAGCTTCATCAATACCATTATCAACAATTTCCCAAACTAGGTGATGTAAACCCTGAGTACTTGTCGAGCCAATATACATCCCAGGGCGCTTACGAACAGCCTCTAATCCCTCTAAAACCTGGATCTGACTAGCATCGTATTCATTCGCCCGTTTTTCTTTGGCTTCTACTTCTCTTTCTTCGTCAGTCAATTGATATCCTCCTTATTATCTAAAGTCATGCTACTAACAAAAAAGTCACAGTTGATCCTCGAACTGACCAACTGCCATTTAGTTGTTTGTTGTTTTATTCCTATTCGAATCTTAATTTAGTCAGGTTATCCTTCTTGTTTATCACTTTGAGGATAATAAGTGACCGTTTTTAAAACTAGCTCCCCGTTAGCCGTTGTTTCAGCCACATGTCCCTTTTCAATCGTAAAAATTTTAGGAGCTTTGATCAGATTTCTAGCTACATCGTTCATTGCTGGAGCCGTCAAAAATGTTTGTACTTTATTTTGAATGGTCTTTAATAAATGAGTTTGACGTTGACCATCTAATTCAGATAAAACATCATCTAAAAGTAATAACGGATATTCTCCTGTTTGTTCCTTCATTACATCGATCTCTGCCAATTTAACTGATAATGCGGTGGTTCTTTGTTGCCCTTGAGAACCATATGTTTGCACATTTTTACCATTGATCAAGAACTTAATGTCATCTCTATGCGGGCCGATCAAGGTCGTTCCTTGAAAAATCTCTTTTTCGTATTGTGTCTTGAGTTGTGTGTCCATTATCTGCTGTAATTCCTGTTCGGATCGATCCTTAATGTCCTTTAATTTTGAATCATATTCAAATGATAATTGTTCTTGACCTTGAGTGATCGACAAATGTAGTTCCTGCGCATATTTTTCCAGGTCGGTTAAAAACTTTTGCCGTTGCACAATGATACTACCCCCAAACAAAGATAATTGTTCGGACAAAACATCCAAATAAACCCGGTCATTAGTTTGATGCATACTCAAAGATTTCAAGTAATGATTTCTCTGTTTTAAAACATCTCGGTACGCTGTCAAATCATGAAGATATCGTGGCGCGATCTGGCCAAATTCCATATCAATAAAACGTCGTCTGCCCGTTGGACTTCCCTTAACTAATGACAAATCTTCCGGAGAAAATAAAATTACATTCAATTGACCAATATATTGTGAAAGCTTGGCTTGCTCCAAGTGATTCACTCGTGCTTTTTTACCCCGTTTTCCCAATTCGAGCTCCAAAGGCAAGTCATCAGAGCGTCGATGTACTAAACCCTTAATATCAGCATCACTATTACCAAAACGGATCAATTCACGATCATTGGCTGTTCGGTGGCTGCGCGCCGTGGCTAAAACATAGATCGATTCGAGTAAATTAGTTTTTCCCTGGGCATTTTGCCCTAATAAAACATTGATGCCTGGAGAAAAATTTAATGAAGCCTCTGAATAATTTCTAAAATTTTTAAGTTGCAGCTTCTGTAAAAACATAATTATTTTCCAGCTTTAAGTTTGATCATTCTGTCGTTGATTTTGACTACATCATCTGGATAAAGCTTTTTTCCACGACGTGAATCAAGTTCTCCATTTACATAAACATCGTTTTCCGCCAAAAACCACTTTGCTTGTCCGCCGGTTTGAATTAAATCAGCGATCTTTAACAGTTGTCCGAGAGTTATGTAAGGTGTTTTTAAAGATATTTCTTGTTTCAAAAAACAGCCCTCACTTTCTATAAGTTACCCTTTAATTATACCCTTTTTTTGACCTTAAAACAATTTTATTCGGCTTATATGTCCATTCTGAGCAATTTTAACTACATCTGGATAGAAGAGCTATAAAACCTTTAAAGTCTCTGAGAAACTTTTTTTGCCAAAAAAATGGACTCTCGCAATTAAGAGTCCATAAAATAAATTTTTTTCACTAATTTCACTAAAATGTTCTAACTGGTGTGATCAATTGTACAAAATTAGCTCCGTCTTCAGTTGGAACTAATGTAAACGGACGTAAAGGTAATGTTAATGACATTAAAATATCAGTTTGACCAAAAGAAGATAATGCATCTTTCATATAATCTGGATTAAAGGAAATTTCCAAATCATTTCCTTCCAATTTCTTGAAGGAAAGATCTTCTTCTACATTACCAATTTCGGGAGAATTGCCATAAATAATTGCTTTTTGTTCGCTAGTCTTCAACGACAACTTAACAACATTGTTTCGCCCTTCATGTGATAACAATGAGGCTCGTTCAATTGAATGCAGCAACTCAACGGCGTTAAATTCTACTGTTGTTTCTGAGCTTTGAGGGATCAAACGATCAGTATCTGGATAATTTCCCTCTAACAAACGTGAATAAAATGATGTATTTGCAAAAGTAAACAAAATTTGATTTTCAGCGATCCGGATCTCAACATCTTCATTTGAGTCACCCAACATCTTGGCCAATTCATTCAATGATTTACCTGGCACGATAATATCGTAATCTTTAGTCCCAGCATTATTCAAAATAATTTTGCGTTGACTTAAACGGTGAGAATCTGTGGCAACAGCTAGTAATTCTCCGTTACCATATGCCAAATGGATTCCTGTTAAGATCGGGCGACTTTCTTGATTAGAAACGGCGATCACAGTTTGATTGATCACTTTTTTTAAAATATCTGCGGCAATCACTAGTTTATCTTCAGCATCGATTTCTGGCAGATGTGGATAAGTTTCAGAATCTAAACCGTTGATCGTAAATTCTGCTTGACCAGAAGTGATCGTTGCTTGGAATCTTTCATCTACACTAATTGTCATCATATCTTCAGGTAATTTTTTAACTATCTCGTTAAAGAAACGTGCTGGTAAAACAATGCTGCCAGGTTCATCAATTTCTAAAGCAGCTTTGTCATCTTCTTGTGAGATCACAGTTTCGATCGAGATGTCAGCATCACTACCAGTTAAAGTTAACTTGCTAGCCGACAAAGTAATTTTGATACCCGTTAAAACATCAATTGCCGTTTTTGATGAGATTGCTCTTTGGGCATCGTTTAAAGAAGCAATAAATGTATTTCTGCGGATACTGAATTTCATAAAATGATATCCTCCTGTTTTTTATATTATTAATTAATAATAAAAATAGTCGTAGTAGTAGGGCCTGTTAATTATGTTAATAAGCAGTCTGAAGTAAGTAAACTAAAAAGATTGGTTGTTAATAACATGTGGATAAAAAAGACAACTTATCAACAGTTATCCACATGTGCAAAAAAGGTGCTTTGTTAATTCTTATGTTTAAATACGTAATTTAGGGTAAAAACTGTTAAGCAAATTTTATTTTAAACTTGCAATTCTGCTTTTAATTCATTAACTTCATGTTCCAGCTCGGCATCATCTGCTAGACTTTTTGTTATTTTTTCGCATGCATGGATAACTGTTGTGTGATCTTTGCCGCCAAATTCTTCCCCAATCCTTGGTAATGACGAATCAGTGAGTTCTCGGGACAAAAACATTGCGACTTGTCGTGGCACAACAATTGCCTTTACTCTTTTTCTTCCCTTCAATTCAGCAACAGTTACGTGATAATATTTAGCAACTTTGTTTTGTATTGCTGGGATCGTAAGTTTATTATTGTGGTCTTTACCATTTAAACCCTTTAAAGATTCTGCAGCCAGACTAGTTGTGATCTTAGTGTGATTCATGGACGAATATGCTTGAACTCGCATTAAAGCGCCTTCTAGTTCACGAATATTGGAATCAAACTGTCCAGCAATATAACTTAAAGTATCGTTTGGAATATCTAAATGTTCTGCTTCAGCTTTATTGCGTAAAATTGCGATCCGTGTTTCAAAATCTGGCGGTGTAATATCAACTGAAAGTCCCCATTTAAAACGAGACACTAAACGTTGCTGCAACTTGGGTATTTCATTTGGTAACCGATCAGATGAAAGGACAATTTGTTTTTTATCATCATATAAAGCATTAAAGGTATGGAAAAATTCTTCCTGGGTACCAACTTTGTCAGCAAAAAACTGAATATCATCAACTAGTAGAAGATCAACATTTCGATATTCTTGTCTGAATTCTTCTTGTCGTTTTGTTTGAATAGAATTGATAAAATCATTGGCGAAAGATTCACTGGTTACATATTTAACCTTAGCGTTTGGACGATTTTCTAACATTTGATGGCCAATGGCATGCATTAAATGGGTTTTACCAAGGCCAACGCCACCATAGAAAAATAGTGGATTATAAAAAACACCGGGTTCTTCGGCAACTGCTAATGCGGCAGCATGGGCTAATTGATTACCTTTTCCCACCACAAATGTGTCAAAAGTATAACGTTCATTTAACTGAGAATTTTTGACAAAAACTTTAGATGGTGCAGCACCTGAAGTCTCTGAGGCCAAGTCATCTGCAGTTAAACTTTCTGCGGGATCATAAGCCTCTAACGGATTAGGCTCATCGGGAGTTTTTGGTAAAATTGTTAGTTTATAACCCAACGGTTCTTCCAGCAACTCAACGATTTGTGGGGTTACACTTTGAGTCCAGTAATCACGATGAAGTTTTGAAGGGACTTCGATAACAAGGGTTTTATCGGAAAACTGTATTGGTTTTGCAGTTTCGATCCAAGTTTTATAAGTGATTGTGGAGAAAGATTCATTGAACTTTTCGCAAATAAATTGCCATAAAGTTTCAAGATCTGGCACTGGACATTCCTCCTTTAATTAAATTTACACGTCACTCATTGTAGCATGGAATAGGTTAGTTTTCCACAATGTGCATAAGTAGAGAAAAAATGATAACAGAGTGTTCTTTATATTATCAACAGGCTGTGTATAAGTTGGGGAAATGGTTACTTATTTTTAGTTTATCCACAGAAAGTGATGAAGGTCTGCCCTTAGAGCCATAAGTTAAAGATTAGTTATCCACAAAGTAATTCACAGGACGGACTTTACTTAGGAACAACCTGTGGATTGTGGATAACCCTGGCGAAAAGTTTGTGTATTACAAAAAAACAATTCACAGGAAATTGCCTGTGAATACACGTATTACTGCGAAGGTGTGGATAACTTTTTGCTCAAAAAAATTTTTAAACCAAAGTTTTTTGCCTGAAAAATTTCTGCTGAAAAAGTTTAAAGAATTTTTTTTATGTGCAGAAAATTGTTAAATCTTTTGTTCGTTGAAAGATGTTTTTTAAAATTTTGTTTGCAATTAAAACCATATATGATAACATAGACAAGTAAGTCTGAACTTGAAGTGACTACCTTTTTATGGTAGGAAAGGATACAGAAGTTCAAACCAAGGAGGTGTCAGAACCGATGAAAAGAACTTATCAACCAAAAAAACGCCATCGTCAACGCGTACATGGTTTCCGTAAACGCATGAGTACAAGTAACGGTCGTAATGTGTTAGCACGTAGACGCCGTAAAGGCAGAAAAGTATTGTCTGCATAGATCACTGAGACCGTCAGTGGTCTTTTTATTTTATAATTGTGTTTTTAAAAAGTTTTTAGAAAAAGAGTGGATATTTTTATAAGTCAAGGCGACCGTGTTTAGTTGGTATTCGCCTTTTACCTGTTTTTTGCTCAGTTACTAGTTGAGTTTTGCAAATCAGAACTTTCCGCCTATCTAGCTTCAATCTTGCAGTGCAAAAAAGCACACTGCAAAATTGAATCCTGATAGTGCTCAGGTTTATTCGGTTTGCTCCACTCTGTTATTTTTGGAGATGTATTATGCGTAAATCTTACCGCGTCAAGAAAGAAGCGGAGTTTCAAAAAGTTTTTACTCAAGGCAAATCTTGTGCTAATCGTCAATTTGTGGTTTATGTTTTGGAAAAAACCGGACAACCTCATTTTCGTGTGGGAATCTCAGTTGGCAAGAAGATTGGAAACGCTGTAGCACGTAATTGGGTCAAGCGGCGGATACGCCAAAGTTTAACCGAATTAAAACCGCAACTTAAACAAGATTGTGACTTTCTCGTGATCGCACGTCCTAGTGCTGCAGGAATGTCTACTGCTGAGGTTAAACAGCATTTGATCCATGTTCTTTCTTTAGCGAATATTATATAGTTAAGAATTTCAATTAAGAGAGGTAGAACACGTTGAAAAAGGGGAAAAAGGCTCTTGCTTTATTTGGAGCTTTGTCTTTAGTACTAGTGCTTAGCGCATGTAGTACTGATCCTGTAAATTCTCAAAGTACAGGATTTTGGGACCATTATATTATCTGGAATTTTGTACGCGCGATCAAAGCCTTGAGTAACTTGTTTGGTGGCAGTTATGGTTGGGGGATCATTATCTTCACTATTATTGTTCGGATCATTATTTTACCGTTGATGTTTTATCAAATGAAATCATCACGGAAAACAATGGATCTGCAGCCGCAATTGAAGGAATTACAAGCAAAGTATCCTGACCGTGATCAAGATTCAATGCGTGCGATGCAAGAAGAACAAAGAAAATTATATGCTGAAGCTGGAGTTAATCCAGTTGCCGGTTTCTTACCATTGCTGGTACAGATGCCTGTCTTACTTGCTTTGTATCAAGCTATTTTCAGATCTCAAGAATTGAAGACTGGTACATTTATGTGGATGCAGCTAGGTGATAAAGATCCATATTTCGTCTTGCCGGTCCTAGCCGCTATTTTTACATTTGCGACGTCAAAATTGAGTATGATGTCTCAGCCTGATACAGGACAAAAAGGTATGACAGCAGCAATGACTTATGGGATGCCGTTAATGATTTTTATTACTGCGTTAAATGTTCCTGCTGCATTGTCATTATACTGGGTCATCACGAATGCCTTTTCAGTTGGTCAGACGCTTTTGATCAATAATCCATTTAAGATCAACCGTGAAAGAGCTGAAAAGGAACAGGCTAAAAAAGATCGTGAACGTGATTTGAAGAAGGCTAAAAAGCGAGCCCTAAGGAATCGTAAAAAATAAAAAGTATAATTGTAGTGATCAATGGTGTAAAATCTATTTTTGGATTTTATACCATTTTTTTGAACTATTCTTGAAGCCGAAATAGATCGGCGCAACTGTATTAATAAAGAATCGGTTTTTCTGCGCTTAAATTATATTTCTAGTTCAAGATACTGTTTTTTTACCAGTTTCAATGGTATGTTAGAAAAGTAATTGATTCATTGAAGTTTAATTAATGTTCAAATTTAGATATTAAACGTTTACAATGTTAATTAGTTGGACTATGATATTTTAATGTTGTATAGAATGTAAAAGGGAGAGGATCAAATATGGAGAAGCTGCTGGTCATTAACTCAGGCAGTTCAAGTTTGAAGTTTAAATTGTTAGTCATGCCAGAAGAAAAAGAAGTGGCAGACGGTTTAGTCGACCGGATCGGTATTGACGGATCAAAAATTAAGATCAAATATGGCGACGGACAAAAATATGAGCATGCAGAGGAAATTAAGGATCACGAAGTTGCTGTTGATCGCTTAACATTCTTGTTGAAGGATCTGGGCATCGTTAAAGACCTTAACGAAATTACTGGCGTTGGTCATCGTGTTGTGGCTGGTGGTGAATATTTTAAACACTCTGTTGTTGTAGATGATGAAGTTATCAAACATATCGATGAAATTGCAGATATGGCACCATTGCATAATCCTGCTAACTTGATGGGTATCAAGGCTTTTAAGGAAATCTTGCCAGATGCCTTCTCAGTTGCTTCCTTTGATACAGCTTTCCATCAAACGATACCAGCTGTCAACTACTTATACAGTACCCCTTATGAATGGTATCAAGACTACAGTGTTCGTCGTTATGGCGCACATGGTATCAGTCATAAATATGTTTCTCAATTAGCAGCAGAAAAATTGGGTAAACCAGTCGAAGATCTTAAGCTGATCACTTGTCACTTAGGTGCAGGTTCTTCTGTCTGTGCTGTCAAGAATGGTAAATCATTTGATATTTCGATGGGCTTTACACCATTAACAGGTGTTACAATGGCTACGCGTTCTGGCGATGTTGATGCAGCTTTGTTAGGTTATATGATGAACAAATTGAACATCGACTCAATGGATGATATGTTGGATATCTTAAACCACAAATCTGGTTTAATTGGTATTTCTGGTGTTTCTTCAGATATGCGTGACTTGCTGGAAGCTGAAGGTCAAGGCAACAAACGTGCTGGTTTAGCCATTGATATGTTCGTCAAAAACGTGGTTAAGTACATTGGCGAATATATTGCTGAAATGGGCGGTGTTGATGGTATCGTCTTTACTGCTGGAATCGGTGAAAACTCGATCCCAGTTCGTAAACGGATCATGGAGCGCTTAGAATACTTGGGCTTAACATTTGATGATTCTAAGAACTCCGAAAATTATGAAGGGATCATTTCACAACCAGATTCTAAGGTTGCTGTTTTACGCCTTTCAACGAACGAAGAATTGATGATTGCTCGCGATATTATGAAATTAAAAGGTGAAGCTTAAGAAGCTTTGCTTGATATCTAAGTTTGAGAAAACTCAGCTTCTGCATTTTTCAAACTGATTAAAATGAGAAACGTGCCTGCCAATAATGGGACTTTGTCAAATAGTGTTGATG
>NZ_AZFI01000330.1 GCF_001435755.1 Ligilactobacillus acidipiscis DSM 15836
TTAGTGTTGCACTTAACTTGACAATTGAGGGAAAAATTTATTCAACTGATCGTTTTAACCAAGGCATCTTTTCACGCATAAATGGAACGACCCAGTGATCTAAACCAATTTTACCAGCATTGTAACCCGCAACCAAGATCAAAAAACCAAGAATGATGTATGTTGGATTAACCGAGATAGTACCAGCAAAAACGTAAGCAAAGTTCATAACAAGTCCGAAGAATGCAGCGGCCGTTGTTAATGTTCCAAGTAACAAGCCAAGTCCAACTAAGAGTTCACCCCAAGCAACCATGAAGCTGAAAACGTTGATGTTAGGCATCACAAAGCTCTTCAAAAATGGTGTATACCATGGAAAAGCCTGTGCACCATGAGGATCCATAACGGGGTTGGCTATTGCGCCAGCAACAAATCCCTTAGCACTAAAACCACCAGTGACTTTGCCGATGCCGTCCATTAACCATTCGTAACCTAGATATAAACGGATGATAGTGATGACCCACATCCCGCTTTTACTATTGCGTAACCATTTGACCATAAATAATTCCCTCCCAAAATATAAATTAAAATTAATGCAACTTCATTTTATCACATATTAAAAAAATTAAAAATATCAATTATTTTTTATATATTGTACAACCGAAATTGTTAAATGCCTATTACAAAACCTTTTCTAATTAAGTAAATGTTTTTACCATAAGCTTTAGTACGCGTGGTGCTAGTTCGT
>NZ_AZFI01000331.1 GCF_001435755.1 Ligilactobacillus acidipiscis DSM 15836
TTGGCAACGCTGTGACGAGCAGACCATCACCTCATTACAAACGTTGAATCAAGCATTGCTTGACCAAGCGTGGACTGGCACCAAGCAACAACAGCTAATTCTCGATATTGACTCGACCCATGCCGATACTCATGGTCATCAGGAAAAAACGGCCTTTAATGCGCATTACGGTACCACGGGTTACCATCCGCTGGTCGCTTTTGACGGGCAAACGGGCCACTGTTTAAAGGCTCAATTGCGCCCAGGTAATGTTTATACCAGTACGGATATTGCCCCCTTTATCACACCACTACTACAGCACTATCATCAAGTCAAACCGAACGCTGATATCTTGGTCCGCGGGGATAGTGGCTTTGCGACTCCAGAATTATACGAAACTTGTGAAGCCAACGACACTTTTTACTTGATCCGCCTGAAAGCCAATCGGCGGCTGAACCAACTGGCTGAACGTTTTGTTCAGATCAGTGATGAGCAGAATTGGACTGAGACCGAGTTCCATTATTATCGCGCGTCTTATCAAGCCCGATCATGGCCTAAGCCGCGCCAGATCTATATTAAATCAACTCGACCAGCTGGTGAATTGTTATTTCAACATGAATACCTCGTGTCCAATTTAACGAGTTTTGTCGCCGAAGATGCGTTTCACGCCTATCACCAACGGGGTCAAATGGAAAACTGTATCAAGGAAGCCAAAGCTGGCTTTTACCTGGATAAA
>NZ_AZFI01000332.1 GCF_001435755.1 Ligilactobacillus acidipiscis DSM 15836
CCTTAAGGGAAAAGTATGAATAATTCAGGTACTATTTTATTTACTAATACGTTTGAAATTTGATAAAAATTACAAAGAAGGGACAAAGATGACTTTGACTATCTTATTTTCTTGGCCTATGACATTTTTTGCATTCATACTGCTAACTATATCTGATTTTTTATATTTAAAACATGAAATAAAAAGACTAACTGATACAAAAAAGACTCTAACAATTATTACCCTTCTATTTTCACTTTCAGTAAGTATTTATGTTGCCGCATCTATTGGTCAAATTGTAACTAAGGACTATTCAAGTAATACAACTTTTTTTATTTTCGGCTTCGAATCAATAACGATTACATTAACAAGTTTATTTTTTCTATTTATTACAGCAAAAAAAAATATTTTAGACAGAAAAGAAACTATACACCTGGCCCAACAAAAATATTTTGGGCACAATTTAATCATGTTTTTTTCTATGGTTCACTATGTAACAGGATTAACTGATCTTGTATTTATCTTTAGTCTCATATATCTACCGGAGTTTCTTGACTATCTACTTCCAATCCCAAATAATTATCCAGGTAACGTTATTTTCCTTAATCTTCAAAGTTTATTTATTATTATTAGTGTATTCGTCATACCCTTTTTATTATTAATCTGGGTGCCAAAATATTTCAGAAAACAATTAAGTAAAACAAAAAAATAGGGTCCATAACTCACAAAT
>NZ_AZFI01000333.1 GCF_001435755.1 Ligilactobacillus acidipiscis DSM 15836
GATAACGAAAACAGGTTCGTCGGCTTCGCTGACGCGCATGATGTTTCGGACCTGATCAAGAAAAACAGTAAAGATTTACGGTCTGTTTTGAAGACGGATGTGCCCAAGACTCATGCTGATACACCGATCAATGATCTGATCAATGATATTTCGAAGACTCCGATCCCGTATATCGTGGTCGATGATGATGATCATTTGCTGGGTATTATCTTGCGTGGGACAGTCTTGGCTGCTATTTCTGGGGAAGAGGTGAGCGTTTAATGAAGGGTATCGGAGCATTACCATTAGCCGATTGGATCAACGCTGGTGTTGATTGGCTAAGTAAATTTACAGGATTTTTCAACAGTATTACGGCTTTTTTCCAGACCATCATTGACGCGATCCAATGGGTCTTTGATTTGTTGCCGGAATGGTTATTTATCATTGTCATTTTGGCTTTAACGTATTGGGTCAAGAAAGACCAAAAGAAATTGGGTTTCATGATTTTCGAAGTTTTGGGTCTTTTATTGATCTGGAACTTAGGGTATTGGCGTGATATGACACAGACCCTGACTTTGGTCTTGTCGTCAAGTTTGATCGCGATCGTCATCGGGATCCCGCTGGGGATCTGGATGGCTAAGAGTAATAAGGCTGAAGTTGTGATCAAACCGATCTTGGACTTCATGCAGACTCTGCCAGCCTTTGTTTACCTGATCCCAGC
>NZ_AZFI01000334.1 GCF_001435755.1 Ligilactobacillus acidipiscis DSM 15836
TTTTCTATCAGTACCAAATATTATAGAACCCCTTTTTATCCCCGTTCGTTGGTTGATAGTTCACTATATAAGCCGGACCGCGCCTGATCTCAACGATCGTTGCCGAACTGTTTTTCATTCCAGGCATGTGGTCAGCACTTAAGGTCACCTTGTCACCTTTTTTGTACTCTTTGCGGTTACCTTCGATTTCATCGTTTGTGACCCACTTATGATCTTTAACAACTTTCTTGTCCGTCGTTGACTTATAATTTACTGCATACAATTTTGAATCATAAGCGTTTACGATCGTGGCAGCGGCGCCCTTCATACCTTCCATATGATCAGCACTTAATTTAACTTTAGTCCCGATTGCATATTTTGGATGTTTAGCCTTCTTTAAACCACTTACTTTTTTCGAATTTGAATGCTTATGCATCTCCATTTTTTCAGATGAATGACTGTGAGAAGATGAGTTTTTGTTTTGAGAAGACGTACTGGAACAGCCTACCACTAAAATCAACATTACTACTGCTGTGCATAAATACTGTACTAATCTTTTCAACTTTTCCACTCCTTTGTAGTCGAATTTTTCTGCTCTGTTTTTGTAGTCAGGCTCTGCAAGCAAGAAGTTCCGTCTATCTCACTTTCACAGTACAGTGCAAAAAACGCACTATACTATTAAAGCCCGATATACTCGCTTCTTCCCGCTTGC
>NZ_AZFI01000335.1 GCF_001435755.1 Ligilactobacillus acidipiscis DSM 15836
ATTAATGAGGATTTTGTACGTCATTAATGAGTTTATTTGCAAAATGCATAAATAGTATATATAATGAATTTATCCTATTTAAGGCGTTGAGATAATATGCAGAAAGGTATAGTTAATAAAAAAGCTGATTTAGCATTTAAAGATCTACTTTCTCGTCAGGACTATTTAGTGGTTCAAGCAAACGATCTTGCTCGTGCATTTGGAAATCTCACTTCTTTCCAGCATAAGGTTTTGGATTATTGTTTTAGTTTTGTTACAAGGGATAGTGTAGCTTCAGATGAATATGTTGCCAATGCGTTGGATATTATTCACCAGTTAGGTCTAAATGCTTCGGGTCAGAATTACAAACGAGTAGCAAAAGCTTTTAAAGCATTAAATGAAAATACAGCGTTATATTTTAAAGTAAAAAGAGAAGACGGTAAGATTGGAATCTTAATGACACAATTATTTAGCCGAATCAGTTTTTTCCAAGATGGGCAAATACGTTTTAAATTTTCTGAGGATGCTGCGCCTTATGTCTATGATCTTAGAGAACACTACTATTCTTTTAAATTAAGTGAACTATCCCATATAAAATCAAAATACAGTTTGATTTTAATGAAATTATGGCAATCACATAGAATGGACAAAAAACAAACAAGCACTACCATTTCGGGAAGTCTTGATGATTGGGAAAGTTGGTT
>NZ_AZFI01000336.1 GCF_001435755.1 Ligilactobacillus acidipiscis DSM 15836
CTTTCAACTCTGTTTTTTTCATTGGTTTTGTTCTCATTTGCCGTAACTTAATACGTGAAATCATATGATGATAATTACGGAATCCAAATGCTGTGCGTTGAATTTGTTTAATCATTCGATTCATGCCTTCGACTGGGCCATTCGTATAGTCCGATTCACTGGCGTTGAGTACAACCACTAAGTTCTTTTTGAACGTTTGAAACACTGCTTTCATGTAGGGACTTATATTTTGATTTGTATATAGATCTTCCACAAGCTTGTCTTTGTCTTGATTCTTAAGGTTTTCCATGATGCTTTGCATCGACTCGTACGATGCTTTAAGTTCTTCGTTAATTGTCAGTCCTTGTTCTACACGTTCTAGTTGTGTGAGTTGTTTTCGCAGGTGTCGGTCATAAAAGACATGTTCCTCATCTAGATTTCCGGCATACTTCAAATAAAGCCGCCAGGCGAACTTTAACGTGCGATATTCATAGGATCTTTTATTGTACTTTTTCATGGTTTGCACCCGAGTTTGATTAAAAGCTCGAGTCATCATTGCAACGATGTGAAAGCGGTCGATCACAATTTTTGCCTGCGGAAACATTGCCTTGGCAATGTCTTGATAGTAACTATTTAGATCTACGGTAACTGTTTTGACACGTGCTCGAACACTTGCTGGAAATTGTTTAAAATAATCAGTAA
>NZ_AZFI01000337.1 GCF_001435755.1 Ligilactobacillus acidipiscis DSM 15836
TTGGTGCCAGTGAAGGACAGACCGCTGAAATCACTATCGGCAAGATGGATTCTGAAACAATCGGTGTTGGGGATACTTTGACTCTTGGAACACCCGAAGATGATACAGATCCTGGAAATATAATTGCAGCTGTTCCAGGTAAAGGCGTTGATCTAAGCGACGCAACTAAGGCTAGTCAATCAATTGCTAATATTAAAGCAGCTATTGACACTGTTTCTAGTCAACGTGCTGACTTGGGTGCTGTTCAAAATGGTTTGAACCATACGATCAACAATCTGGGAACAACAACAGAAAATCTTTCTGAAGCTAACTCACGGATCGAAGATGTCGATATGGCGGAAGAAATGATGAACTTTACGAAGTCCAACATTCTTTCACAAGCTGCAACATCAATGTTGGCACAGGCTAACGCAATGCCAAACAGTGTCTTGTCATTACTTCAAGGCTAATAAAATATTGTTGGCACAGGCCGATCGTCGTTTATTCGGCGGTCGGCTATTTTAATAACAATAGGTCGTGAGCTTTGCGACCTGGTATTAAAGTTGGATAGGCACAGACTTTTGGTTTACGTAGCCCGACTAAGAAAATAAGGTGGAGAAATGCGGGCAGAAGCCGAGCATTAACGGACTTTAACAATAAGTCGTGTCTTTAGCGACTTGTTGTTGAAGTTAGTTAAG
>NZ_AZFI01000338.1 GCF_001435755.1 Ligilactobacillus acidipiscis DSM 15836
TTTACTTGTAAAATATCTCTTAATAGGGTATAAATATTTATAAGGTTTTAATTTAAGGAGTTTATTTATGAAAGATAAAAAAGTTGTCAATAAAAAAGCAAATCTTATGATTAATGATTTATTGGCTAGAGAGAATTATTTAGTCGTACAAGCAAATGACTTAGCTAAAGCGTTTGGAGGTCTAACTTCTTTTCAACATAAAATTTTAGACTTTGCTATTAGTTTTGTAAAAGCTGATAGCACTCCATTTGAGTCTTATGATGTTCAAATCCTCACTATACTCCACCATTTAGGTCTTAATACTTCTGGACAAAATTATAAAAGGGTCGCAGAAGCTTTTAAGGCCCTAAACGAAAACACAGCATTATATTTTAAAATAATGAAACCGAACGGAAAAATTGGCGTTCGTATGACGCAACTTTTTAGCAGGATTGATATATTCGAAGACGGTTCTATTAAATTTAAATTTTCCGAGGATGCTGCCCCTTATATTTTTGATCTTAGAAAAAATTTCTATTCTTTTAAATTGAGTGAACTAGCGACTATCAAATCAAAATACAGTTTAATTATGATGAAACTATGGGAAGCTAATAAAATGGGTGACGAACAAAACGTGTCAATCAGTGGTTCTTTAGAAGATTGGGAAAGTTGGTTTTTAGGAAAAGATA
>NZ_AZFI01000339.1 GCF_001435755.1 Ligilactobacillus acidipiscis DSM 15836
AGGGAAAAGTATGAATAATTCAGGATCAATATAATAAATGAAGAATAATATTTAAACGGCACAAAAATGCCTATAATTAGCACAAAATACGTGTTTTGGGGACATTTACGGCGAAGCGGTCTTTCTTTATGCTTAGGTTATTCAAGGCCTTGGATAATTTAAATTAGGAAGTGTCTAGATGAATGATGAAGCTTTAAATTATCTGTTGGAAAATAATCGGATCAAAGTCATTTATGGTGTCTTAAAACAACTACATGTTTCACCAGCAACAGCATATTTCGAAGACTTAGTGGCTGAAAGATTGCCATGGCAGAGCAATTAAACGCTAATTTATCATGGATGATTGCTTTAAAAGGCTCCAGTAAGCTTGCTTTTTAACAACTTCCCTGGTTTTGACTTGGTCGGTAGCAATTTCTTCAACTACCTTTTTAATAGTGCGATAATCTGCGTTATATTGCCTTCCTAGGGCAGCGTAATTTGGTTTAATGTTTTCTTTCATATCTTTTAGCACTCCTTGTCTTAAATCATTTCTCACATCAGTTGCCTCCTTGAAAACTAAAAATACTGATGTAATTAATGATACAAAAAAATGTAGAAAGACCGACATTTTTGATTGCCGTTTTCGGGTCTAAACTTTTTAGTGTTGATGA
>NZ_AZFI01000034.1 GCF_001435755.1 Ligilactobacillus acidipiscis DSM 15836
CAACACTATTTGACAAAGTCCCAAAAAAACTCGACGCAAGTCTCCAAAGAGAACTTGCATCGAGTTCATATTATTTCTCTGAATCGTCTGAATCTTGCTTGTCTTCAGCATCAGTAGAAGATACATCATCATTTGAAGCTGTATCTTCAGCTGCATTATCAGGCTTTTCTTCAGTTTCCTCTTCTGTCGAAGGTCCAACAGGCTGTGTTGATGCATGATCAACAACACGACCTATAGCGGAACGGTTAAAAACCAAATAAACGCCATCACAATCCAAAGTTACTGATTTATCAGCTTCGTCGATACTATCGATCACACCATGTAAACCACCAATAGTGACAACATTATCGCCTTTTTTCAAGGCATCCATCATTTGCTTGCGTTTATCTTGTTGTTTCTTTTGTGGACGGATCATCATGAAATACATTAAAGCGATGAAAGCCACAAAAACAAGAATTGTCGAAAGGCCGCCTGCGCCGCCTCCTGCACCAAGAATATACATTATTTCTCGCTCCTAACTTAATATACACTATTAACTTTAGCAGAAAAACCTATTTCTGACTACCTATCTTTCTAAAAAAATTAAAAGTTTTTCGCATTTGCCTTATTAAGACCATATTGTTCAAAGAAAGCTTCTTTAAAGTCTAACAATTCATCATTTTTAATTGCTTCACGGACTTGTTTCATTAGATCTAATAAGAAGTACAAATTATGGTAACTTGTTAAACGCAATCCAAAAGTTTCATCTGTTTTAAACAAATGACGTACGTAGGCTCGCGTAAAATTACGACAAGTATAACAGTGACAGTTCTCATCAATTGGTCGAAAATCTCTGGCAAATTTGGCATTTTTGACGACCAAACGACCATGAGAAGTCATGCAAGTCCCATTGCGCGCAATTCGAGTCGGTAACACACAATCAAACATATCGACTCCGCGAAGTGCACCGTCGATCAAAGCATCCGGCGAACCAACACCCATTAAATACCGGGGTTTATTTTCTGGCAATAAAGGTGTCGTAAATTCCAGGACATGATTCATCTCCGCCTTGGATTCACCTACGGACAAACCACCGATCGAATAACCGGCAAAATCCATTGATGTTAGATCTCGGGCACTTTGTTTTCGTAATTCTTTATGTCCGCCACCCTGTACGATACCAAACAAACCCTGACTGCTTGGATTTTGATGGGCCAATAGACCACGTTCAGCCCAGCGTGATGTCCGTTCAACCGACTTTTTGATATAGTCATACGATTCAAAAAATGGTGGACATTCATCGAAACTCATCATAATATCAGCGCCAAGATTATTTTCAATATGGATCGCTTTTTCAGGTGACAAAAATAATTTAGCACCATTCAAATTACTACGAAAATGAACGCCTTCCTCACTGATGTCACGCAACTTTGCTAACGAAAAAACTTGAAATCCGCCTGAATCGGTTAAAATTGGCCGATCCCAATTCATGAACTTATGCAATCCACCTGCTTCAGCAACCAAGTCATCTCCAGGTCGTTCCCAGAGATGATAAGTGTTGGACAAAATAATTTGGGCGTTCATTTCTTTTAATTCTTCAGGTGAAAGTGACTTTACAGTCGCTTGTGTCCCAACTGGCATGAAGATCGGTGTTTGAATCGTTCCATGCGGCGTTGTGATCTCACCTAAACGAGCCCCCGTATGTTTTTCTTTTTTGATCAAACGGTATTTGATTGCCGCTTCACTCATTAAAACTCCATCCTATTCTGATGCAATTTCTAACTGTATCCAATCAGAAATTGTGTATTTTTCTTTATCAGGCTGCGACAAGCAAGAAGTTTTGTTTATCCAACTTAAACAGCACAATGCAAAAAACACACGCCGCTTGTTTAAGTCCGATATACTCATTTCTTCCCGCTTGCTTTTGCCCTGCGTTCTTAGTCAGGCTTTGAAAGCCAAGACTTTCCGCTTAGCCAACAAATGCTTTAAATCGCTGAAAAACCGCAGTTTATCACATTTGTTCACTAATATTTTAGTCTCATCGGTTTTTCTGCGCCCTGTTAATAAATAAACATGCAATCCCCAAAGCTAAAGAAGCGGTACTTTTCTTCTACAGCATGCTTGTAGGCATTCAAAATATTTTCTCTACCTGTAAATGATGCAACCAACATTACCAAAGTGGATTTTGGTAAGTGGAAATTAGTAATAAACGCTTGCACTACTTTCCATTCATAACCAGGTTTTAGGAAAATATCTGTCCAACCGCTATCAGCCTTGATCTCACCATTGAATTTTGTTCCAATAGTTTCAAGTGTCCTGATCGTCGTTGTTCCTGTCGCAACGATCTTACCACCATTTTGACGAACTTCATTCAATGTCTGTGCTGATCCTTCACTCAAACTATAAAATTCACTATGCATCTTGTGATCTTCGATGTTTTCTTCAGTGACAGGACGGAAGGTTCCTAAACCGACATGCAATGTCAAGTAAACCAACTTTACTCCCTCGTCTTCGATTTTTTGCAATAATTCCTTAGTAAAGTGCAAGCCAGCAGTTGGTGCCGCAGCAGAACCAATTTCTTTAGAATAAACCGTTTGGTACATTTCTGGGTCATCAAGCTTTTCTTTAATGTATGGAGGAAGCGGTGTTTCACCCAAACTCTCCAAAATTTCCATAAAGATGCCATCATAGTGGAACTCGATCATTCGTCCACCATGGTCCAATTCTTTAGTAACTGTTGCAGTTAATTTTCCGTTACCAAATGAAATCTCTGTTCCGACCTTAGCTCTCTTAGCAGGCTTAACCAATGTTTCCCAGTTATCTCCATCAGTGTTATTTAATAGCAGCACTTCCAAATGACCACCTGTAGCAGGCTTATCTCCGTAAAGACGTGCAGGCATTACTCGTGAATCATTCATAACCAAGGCATCGCCAGGATTTAATTGATCAATTACATTATA
This sequence comes from Ligilactobacillus acidipiscis DSM 15836, assembly GCF_001435755.1. Classification (GTDB taxonomy): domain Bacteria; phylum Bacillota; class Bacilli; order Lactobacillales; family Lactobacillaceae; genus Ligilactobacillus; species Ligilactobacillus acidipiscis. The sequence continues at coordinate 2,940 of NZ_AZFI01000034.1, forward strand.
AAAATGATCATCTTGATATTTTCCACTAACATGGTCCAATACCAACATCCGTGATTCATCACGTTTCTTTAGTGGAGTTTGAGCTATTAGCTCTTGCGGTAAATCATAATCAAAATCTTCTGTAGTTAAATGTTCTTCAGACACTAGTAATACCTTCTTTTTTATTATTAATTTTTTTCATCATGTAAATCGAGCCCTAAATGGGAATATGCAGCCGGCGTAACCATTCGACCACGTGCTGTTCTTTTAACAAAACCGATCTGCATTAAGTATGGTTCGATCATATCAGCAACTGTATCGGTCTCTTCACCGATATTGGCAGCAATTGTAGCTAAACCAACTGGCCCTCCAGCATAAAGCTTGATCATTGTCATTAACATCTTGCGGTCAGTTTCATCCAAACCGCGTTCATCGACTTGCAGTAACTTTAGCGCATAGTCAACAATTTCCAAATCAATACTCTCTTTCTGAGCAACTTGTGCGAAATCACGTACCCGTTTTAACAAACGATTAGAAACACGCGGCGTTCCCCGCGAACGGCGGGCGATCTCATGTGCTCCTTGCGGATCGATCTTCGAATCGAAAACTGCTGCAGAACGCAAAACGACCGCCGTTAATTCATCTTCAGTGTAATAATTCATATGTTCCACTATTCCAAAACGTGCACGTAAAGGTGCTGATAAAAGCCCTGCTCGAGTGGTAGCACCAACCAGAGTGAATGGTGGTAACGGAAAATGCACTGGATGAGCCGTCGCATCCTGACCGACCACAATGTCAATATAGAAATCCTCCATTGCGGAATACAAGATTTCTTCTACATTTTTGGGTAAACGGTGAATTTCATCAATAAACAAAATATCCCCAGGTTGAAGTTCATTCAATAATGCCACTAAATCACCCGGCTTTTCAATGGCCGGGCCACTAGTCGTTTTAAAATTAACGCCCATTTCAGTCGCAATAACACCTGCTAATGTTGTTTTCCCTAAACCCGGAGGCCCATATAGCAGTACATGATCAAGCGGTTCTTCACGATTCTTAGCAGCTTCGATGTAGATCGCAACTTCTTTTTTGATCTTTTCCTGACCGATATACTGCTTTAATGTCCGCGGACGCAGGCTAAGTTCAGTTTGTTCTTCGTCCAAACCAGTACTTTCACCTGAAATTATTCGTTCATCATCATCCATGATCGTAGACCTCCTTTACTATACTATTTTTTCATCAAGAGTTTCAACGCTTGTCGCAAATATTCGTCAGTCGAATTGCCATCAAAATCACGTAATTTTTTGCCAACTCTTTTAACTTCCGCTTTAGTATATCCTAAGGCCAACATAGCTTCTAAACTCTCCTTTAAATAAACAGGATCGTCAGCCTGACTTAATTGTAACTGATCATCCATCATTGGTGTTTGTGTCGAAAGATCAGACATTTTATCCTTTAAGTCTAAAATGATCTGTTTGGCAGTTTTCTTACCAATACTTGGAAACTTGGTCAAATAAGATTCATCATTTGAATCAATTGCATTGACCAATCCAGCATGATCCTCAGTTGCCAAAATTGCTAAAGCACTTTTAGGACCGATGCCTGAAACGCTGATCAATTTTAAAAAAAGCTGTTTTTCTTGAAAATCTTTAAAACCGTATAAACTAACATCATTTTCTCTAACTGCTTGATAAATAAACAATTGTTGTTTCTTTTCATGATCGATCCGATAGCTGAAGGGATTAGCCACATTTAACTGATAACCGATCCCATTCACTTCCAAAACAATATAATGCGGTGTAACACTGGTGATCAAACCAATAAAATATTCATACATAAGACTTCTCCAGTTCTAATGACCAAGACATTATCCAACTTATCAACTGTAACATTTTTTATACGAAGCATGGAACAAACAAATCGTTAATCAAAAAAATCATGTCCCTGATGTGGATCTTGGATCCGTTTAAACATGTGCTCCATATCCCCTGTCGTAAAATGAACTAACGTTGGCCTGCCATGAGGACAGTTATAGGGATTCTCACACTGACGCAACTGCCCTAAAAGCGAGCGTGCTTGTTTCTCGTCTAAATGATGGTTGGCTTTGATCGATCTCTTACAACTCATCATGATAGCCGTTTTTTCTCTGAATTTGGCTACAGTCAACTTATTATCAGTTAAGACATAGTCGATCATTTCACGAATTATTGATTCTTCCTGACCTTTTTTAAACCAAGTAGGATGTTGATGGATCGCAAACGTATTTTGACCAAAATCTTCCAAATAAATTCCGACCTCAGCTAATTTATCCTTATTTTGCTCGATCCTTAAAGCATCATTGACAGGATATGTCAAAATGATCGGTAACAACATATTTTGTTGGTCGGCAGAAACTTGACCGATCTGTTCCCGATAATACTCGTATTTGACCCTTTCTTGGGCCGCATGTTGATCGACAATATAAAAACCGTCATTCGATTCTGCAAATAAGAAAGTCCCATGCATCTGTCCAAAATAGTTTAAAGCTGGGAAAGGTTCTTTTCCTGTAACTTCTTTTTCAGTAAAATCTTTTGAAGCCTGTATTTCAGTTTTAGAATTCGATTCTTTTTTTACGTCCACAGTTTGTTGTGAATTTTGTTGGTACTTTTCGTCCCATTGTTTGACAGCCGGAGAATTCAAGTCAGCCACATCGTTGATCATGACTGGTTCAACATCATTTTTTTGCTGATGATCCGCTTGAACGATCGACCCATTTTCAACTTTTTTAGCTCCACCCATCAACGCATCCAAGATTTCTTTTTTGTCCGGTCGAGTAGACTGCTGTGAATTATAAGGTGACGAACTTTCACTCAATCCAAAATCAAGCTGCCCATCTTTTGGCACAGATCGTTTTTGGCTGCGCATGTTTTTTAAAGCGTCTGGAATCAAGTTTTCCTGTGAAATCCTGGCATAAACACTTTTAGACAATAACTCACACAGTTCTTGTTCCTTACTGATCTTAACTTCTTGTTTAGTGGGGTGCACATTAACATCCACCAAAATGGGATCGGATTCGATCGAAACTACAGCCAACGGATACCTGCCGACCATTAGCTTAGAACCGTAACCTTGAACTAAAGCTTTGCTCAACTGATTGTTCCTAACGTACCTGCCATTCAGCAAAAAGCTGACATAATTGCGGGACGCTCTTGTCAATTTTGGCAAAGAAATATATCCGCTCACTTTAAAATCATTATTTTGTTTTTCAAAATGAATCATCTGTTTTGCAACATTGATCCCGTAAATCGCACTGATCACTTGCTTTAAATTACCATTACCTGGCGTGTGCAACAGTTCACGTCCATTGCTTAATAAAGAAAAAGCAATATCTGTATGACTAAGCGCAAGTCTATTTACAATATCTGTGATCGCAGACAATTCCGTTTGCACAGAACTTAAATATTTTAATCTGGCTGGAGTATTAAAAAAGAGATCATTGACAATGATATTCGTTCCACGTCGACTTTCAGAAACCTGCTTTTCTAATATTTTACCACCTTTAAGATGAATCTTCGTGCCGGCTTTGCCTTCGATCGCTGTTTCCATTGTCACGTCAGAAACTGAAACAATGCTCGGTAAAGCTTCCCCACGAAATCCTAAAGTCACGATTTGAAATAAATCTTGGCGGTCTGAGATTTTGCTGGTAGCGTGACGGCGAAAAGCCATCTCAATTTCATCAACAGGGATCCCTTGACCGTTATCGATGACTTGAATAGACTTGAGGCCAGCATCTTCAACAGCAATGTCAACTTGTGAACTTCCAGCGTCTATCGAATTTTCAACCAATTCTTTCACAACTGAAGCTGGTCGTTCAACAACTTCACCGGCCGAAATTTGATCGGCTAAAATCGAGTCGAGTTGATGAATTTGAACCATAAGCTCTCTCCTTTCGTGAATTTTTGGGTATCAATATGATCCTAACTTAACGAATTACGTACTTTTAAATTACTTCTTTTTATTTAGACGGTCCTGCCACTTGTACACAGCATTCATAACTTCCATCGGAGTCATTGCCATTAGGTTAGCATTTTTTAACTCACTAACAACTTTTTCCCCTACAGGATCAACTGCCGGTTCTGAATCGCCAAATAACGAAAGCTGCTGGTCTGGGGAAACGTCGTTATTTTCTGCAGTACTTTCCTTCTGTTCACTGCTCAAAGCAGGTTGTTCTTCCGGTTTACTTACAGATGCGGGCAATTGTTGTCCTTCATTTTCAAGTCTTTCCAAGATCTGGGCAGCATTTTTAAGCAAACTTTCTGGTAAACCAGCCAGTTTTGCAACATGCACACCATAAGAACGATCCGCAGGACCAGCTTGCATCTGATGTAAGAAGACCAATTCACCATTTTTTTCAACAGCACCAACATGGATGTTTTTGAGTTGAGGCAATTCGCTTTCTAAAGCCGTTAATTCATGATAATGCGTGGAAAATAGAGTTTTCGCCTGCACTTTGTCATGAACATACTCAATGATTGCTTGCGCTAAAGCCATCCCATCGTAAGTCGCAGTCCCACGGCCGATCTCATCAAATAACAAGAGACTGTTAGGAGTAGCGTTCTTCAAAGCTTCATTAGCCTCCATCATTTCCACCATGAAAGTTGATTCACCTGAAATTAGATCATCTGCAGCACCGATCCGCGTAAATATTTGATCAAACAACGGCATCTTTGCACTTTGTGCCGGCACATAACATCCAAGTTGAGCCATGATCACAGTTAAAGCCAACTGGCGCATATAGGTACTTTTACCGGACATATTGGGCCCCGTAATCAGCAAGATCGTCAGATCCTGTGCCATTGAAATATTGTTTGGCACGTAACTTTGCTTACCCATGACTTTTTGAACAACTGGATGCCAGCCTTGCTTGATATCGATCTGATGGCCGCTCACAAATTCTGGCCTGACAAAATGACCATCTTCACTCACGACTGCGAAACTTTGCAGCACATCTAACTTAGCAACCGCAGCAGCTAATTTCTGCAAACGTTGGATCCGATCTTTGATTTGTTCGCGAATATCGATAAATAACTGGTATTCCAAATCAGCCGCCTTACTTTGGGCCCCCAGTATCATTGCCTCTTTTTCTTTCAATTCTGGTGTAATAAAACGTTCTGCATTCACCAATGTTTGTTTGCGCTGATAACGTCCTTCAGCCAGCTTGCCAACATTACCCTTGGAAACTTCAATATAATAGCCAAAAACCTTATTATACCCAATTTTCAAGTTATGGATACCAGTTTCTTGACGTTCTTTTGCTTCCAACTCTGCTAGCCATTTTTGCCCATTATTCAATGCATCGTTGTACTCATCTAATTGTGAATTGTACCCTTCTCGGATCAAATTACCATCCGTCACTGAAATTGGCGGTTCATCAACTATTGCAGTTTCGATCAGGTCAGCAACTTCTTCGACTGGGTCAATCTGACTGAGCAAATTGCCCAGCTGACCATCGTTTAATTGTTCTAGAATATATTTGATCTGTGGTATATGATGCAAAGAAGTCATCAACTGGATCAAATCCCGCCCATTAACGTTGCCAAAGGCTACTCGACCAGCGAGGCGCTCTAAATCGTAGACCTGAGAAAGTTCTTCTTGGAGACCTGACCTTTCAAAATAGTTATCCAGTAAAACTTGGACAATATTTTGGCGTTCTAAAATATCTTCTTTATTTAACAATGGCCGGTCGATCCACTGTTTAAGCAAACGACCACCCATCGCAGTCTTTGTCTTATCAAGCAGCCACAATAATGTTCCAGATTTTTTATGCGTTCGTGAATTTTCTAATAATTCTAAGTTGCGTTTGACTCTATGGTCTAATTTTAAATATTGTGCAGGCTCATAGTGAATCGCTTTTTGAATATGCGCCAAAGCTCTTTTTTGTGTGACCTCCAAATAAGAAACCAGATGACTAACTACATTGATTTCCAACTTATTTGTCAATTCTTGTGTGGAGTACGCAACTTCAGATTTTTCTTCGATTTCATCTTGATGAGATAACAATATTTTCAAACTATTGAAGGCCGTTATTGTTGAATTAGTCACACTTTTATCGATCACAACCTCTTTGGTACGCAGACTCAACATTTCATTGATCAATGCATCCACATTGTCTAACTCAGCAGTCTTCAGTTCGCCAGTCGACAGGTCTGTATAAGCAAAACCAAACTTGCCGCTGCTTTCATGAACAGCTGTCAGATAATTATTTTCCTTAGCTTCTCCAGCCTTATCATCGATCAAAGTCCCCGGAGTTACTAATTGAATGACTTCCCTTTTGACCATGTCCTTAGCCAATTTAGGATCTTCCATCTGTTCACAAATTGCGACCTTATAGCCTTGGTCGACTAAAATATCAATGTAGTTTTGCGCAGCATGGTGCGGTACCCCACACATAGGGATCGTCTCGCTCGCATTTTTATTTCGTGACGTTAGTGTTAGTTCAAGTATCTGAGAACCTTTGATCGCGTCATCATAAAACATTTCATAAAAATCACCCAAGCGATAAAACAAGAAGGCATCTGGATACTGCTCTTTGACCTTCATATACTGTTCCATCATCGGTGTTCTTTTTGTTTTTTGCGGCATCAACAGTTCCTCCCACTTATTTTTTAGTCCATATACGGATGATCCGGATCGACCCGAATATTTTTAATTTTTTTTGCTCGCCCTGTTTTTTCATCGACATCGATCATAACAGCGCCTAAAGTCTGCTGTCCATCGGTTTCAACTTCAAATCTAGTTGGCATCTGATTTTTGAAACGACTGATCACGTTTCCCCGCCGCATTCCTAAGATCCCGTCATACGGTCCGGTAAAACCAACGTCAGATAAGAAAGCTGTTCCTTGCGGCAAAATCCGCGCATCGTTAGTTTGAACATGAGTATGCGTACCAATCACAGCCGAAATACGACCATCAAAGTTCCAAGCAAAAGCCTCTTTTTCACTGGTTGCTTCACCATGAAAATCAACAAAGATCACCGAAGTTTCTTTTTCCATTTTTGAGATCAAGTCTTCAGCCACAGCAAATGGATCGTCAGAAGGATTCATAAATACTCGTCCTTGGATGTTCAAAACACCGACCTTAACTCCATTAACGTTAACTATTGTATGACCAGCTCCCGGAACTTGTCCTGCTGAAAAATTAGCGGGTCGAATCAGCTTGTTGGTAGAGGAAATAAAATCTTGGATCTCTTGATTATCCCAAGTATGGTTTCCCATGGTGATCACGTCAGCCCCAGCTTTCAATAGTTTTTTATAAACTTTCTCGTTGATCCCTCGCCCACGTGTTGCATTTTCACCGTTAGCGATCGTAAGTTGGGGGTGTAAACTTCTTTTTAAAACAGGTACCGTTTCTTCGAACATATCCTGCCCAGGCTCACCCATAACATCGCCAATAAATAAGATCCGCATTATTTATCTCCTCTTCTATTCTTCACAATTCAGTTAAAGTTAATTTTACCATTTTTAAGAGTAAATGTGCATACTAATAACGAAAGTACATCTAGCCGTTTAAGCAGCAGAAATGTCGGATCTAAGTATTATATGTTTTTTTACACTGTAAGATCTAAGTTAGACCAGCAGACTTATCTGAGTTTCAAAATGCAACTAATAAAACGAGTTAGAAAATCATAACTGTCTTAACAAGAACTAAAAAAGCCGAAAGTACCGTGGTTAGGTAAACTTTCAGCTTTTAGTGCTTTATTTTGCGTATTCAATAGCGCGTGTTTCACGAATAACCGTGACTTTAATATGGCCTGGATACTCCATTTCTTCTTCGATCTGGTTCTTAATATCCCGAGCCAAAATCGTCGTCTTAGCATCAGTGATCTTGTCAGGTTTTACTATGACACGAACTTCACGACCCGCTTGGATAGCATAACTCTTTTTGACGCCCTCAAAGTTATTTGAAATCGATTCGAGTTTTTCCAAACGATGGATGTAGTTTTCTAACGACTCACTACGTGCACCAGGACGAGCAGCAGAAACTGCATCAGCAGCAGCTACAAGTACGGCGATAGTCGACTCTGCTTCAACGTCACCATGGTGAGAAGCGATAGTATTAACAACAGTTTTACCTTCGTTATACTTTTTCGCTAATTCCACACCGATCTCAACGTGTGAGCCTTCGACTTCGTGGTCGACCGCCTTACCAATATCATGCAGTAAACCAGCACGCTTAGCAAGCGTAACATCTTCGCCCAGCTCACTAGCCATAACACCAGCTAGTTTTGCAACTTCGACCGAATGATCCAAAACATTTTGACCATAACTTGTTCGATAACTCAAACGACCGACGATTTTGATCAGATCTGGATGCATAGAATGCAAACCTAAATCAAAAATTGCTTCTTCACCGGTCTCTCGGACCTTAGCATCCATTTCTTTAGTGGCCTTTTCAACCATTTCTTCGATCCGTGCCGGATGTATCCGCCCATCTTGAATCAACTTCTCTAAGGCAATCTTAGCGATTTCACGTCTGATTGGATCAAAGCCGCTTAAAACAACAGCTTCGGGAGTGTCATCAATAATCAAATCGATTCCAGTTAAGGTTTCTAACGTCCGAATATTTCGACCTTCGCGACCAATAATTCTACCCTTCATTTCATCGTTAGGGAGATTTACCACGGACACCGTAGTTTCCGAGACTGTATCTGCTGCACTGCGTTGGATTGCTTCTGCAATCAACACTTTTGCTTTTTTATCAGCACTTACTTTAGCCTGTTCTTCGCTATCTTTGATCATCACTGCCATTTCGTGATCTAAGCTTGATTTAGTCTGCTGTAAAATCAAATCTTTGGCCTGATCTTTAGTCAAGGCCGCAACTTCTTCAAGTTTATCTTGTTGTTTCGAAACCAATGATGAGACTTCTTGATGTTTTTTATCAAGGTCGCTCTGCATAGAATCCAATTGCTTTTCTTTTTGTTCAAGCATATGTTCACGTTTCTCCAAATTGGTATCTTTACGATCCAAATTTTCTTCCCGCGCGAGCATCCGGTTTTCCTGCTTTTGAACTTCAGAGCGTCTGTCCTTGAGTTCATTTTCTATTTCGCTGCGATACTTATGACCTTCCTCTTTTGCTTCCAAAAGAGTTTCTTTTTTTTGTGCTTCTGCTTCTTTTTTAGCAGTTGCAACAATACCTTCAGCCGTTTGTGTCGCACTATCAAGTGATTTTTCATATGTTTTTTTGCGATAAGAAGAACCACCAGCGAAACCTATCAATAAAGCCAAAATAGCGATGACGAGGATAATAAATATAGAATTCAAATTGCACCTCCGCATCGTTAAATTTTTTATTTAAAATTCAACAATTACGTCAATTCGATGCTCAATGTTCATGCACACATTACTATTTTAATGTTTGTTAGCTGTTGCTGTCAATCATTATTGGTCTATCTCTTGATCTTATTCTCAAAGAAGGCTTAACAACAAGTAAAACATGTCCCACTAAAAAATCAGTCAGAGCAAATATCTGCCAAAATCAGACTTTCATCTTCTAGCAGACACCCACCTAACTGATTATTTTCACCGTTCTTTAAAGTTATTAAAAATTATTTTTTAGCAGCTTTTTTAGATTCTTTTTTTGTTTCTTTGGCATCATTTTTTAAATCAAGATCTAACTGATCTTTTTGCCCTGCTTCTTTAGCGTTGTCACTATTTTCATCGGCGATCCCGTATGCTTGACGAACTTTAGTTGTAACTTCGTTCATCATTTCAGGGTGATCAGCCATATACTTCTTGGCATTTTCACGCCCTTGACCGATTCGTTCTTCACCATACGAGAACCACGAACCGCTTTTATGCACGATGTCTTTTTCAACAGCCATATCGATCAGCTCTCCGGTCTTAGATATACCTTCGCCATACATAATGTCAACTTCGGCTTTCCTGAATGGCGGAGCAACTTTATTTTTAACGACCTTGATCCGCACGCGATTCCCGACGATGTCAGAACCGTCTTTGATCTGTTCGGCACGTCTGATCTCCAAACGGATCGTAGCATAAAATTTCAAAGCTCGTCCGCCTGGTGTTGTTTCAGGATTACCAAACATCACACCAACTTTTTCACGGATCTGATTAATAAAAAGCGCAATCGTCTTTGTTTTATTGATCGTACCTGAAAGCTTCCTTAAAGCTTGTGACATTAGGCGAGCTTGCAAACCAACATGCGCGTCACCCATTTCACCTTCTATTTCAGCTCGTGGAACTAAAGCCGCTACAGAATCAACAACAACTATATCTACAGCACCTGAAGAAACTAAGGCATCGGCGATTTCCAAGCCCTGTTCACCAGTATCGGGCTGTGAAAGCAAAAGCTCATCAATGTTGACTCCAAGAGCACTCGCATAGACCGGATCCAAAGCGTTCTCGGCATCGATATAAGCAGCAGTGCCTCCTTGAGCTTGTACTTCAGCGACAGCATGCAAAGCAACCGTTGTTTTACCAGAACTTTCTGGACCGTAGATCTCAACGATCCGTCCCCGCGGGTAACCTCCTACCCCCAAAGCTTCATCTAAAGCCAATGAACCACTTGGGATCGTCAAGATCTGCGTGTCGGCCTTATCGCCCATCCGCATAATTGAACCTTTACCGAAATTTTTTTCAATCTTTTTTAATGCAGCGTCTAATGCTGCTTGTCTTTCATCAGCCACCATCAAGTTCCTCCTTATGCTTAATTCAGCAACTTTCGATTAATACCGTATACTTATCATACTGATGTTTTACCCAAAACGCAAGAAAAATCGAACGAATGTTTGAAAAAATTATTTATCCAATGCCTTATTCAACATTCCAAAACCAGTCATAACTGCACTGTTGCGGACCCGTTGCCGATCATACTGGAAATGATAAAGCTTTGCCTGGGTTACCATATTTTTGCCAGCTAAACCGATCCAAACGGTCCCGGCAGGTTTGCCTTCCAACGGATCAGGACCAGCCGCACCAGTAAATGAAACAGTAAAATCCGTCTGAAGCAGATTGCGAGTATTTTCAGCCATCGCGATCGCTGTTTTTCGACTGACAACACCATTTTTTTCAATCAAATCAGCAGGTATCCCCAGTAATTTTTCTTTTTGTTCAGCAGCGTAAGTCACAAAGCCGCCTGGAAAGATCTCAGATGCACCTGGGATCGCCGTGACAGCAGCTTGAAAACTCCCGCCTGTCAAACTTTCAGATGCAGATAAGGTCAATTTGCGTTGCCGTAGTTTATTGACGACTACTGCTGGCAAACTGTTGTTTTCACCATAACCATAAAGATATTCACCCACACGATCAGTGATCTTTTCTTCTAATTCATCCAACAACCTTGCATCTTCAGCATCTGAATGCCCAGCAGCGGTCAAACGCAAGGTCACTTCATTTTCCTTGGCATAAGGTGCGATCGTTGGATTGGCCTGTTCATCGATCAGATCGGCCAGCTTAGTAACTAAGTTGGACTCGCCAATGCCAAAAAACCGCAGCAGTCGTGAGTTCAACACTTGCTGTCCTTGATACTGTTTGGCCAGCAAGGGCTTGGCCGTTTTTTCAAACATCGACTGCATCTCATGAGGCGGACCTGGCAATAATAAGAAATCGGCACCATTTGGATCTTGATAATAATTACCAACGGCCAACCCGACCTCATTTGGCAGCGAAAGTGCTCCTTGAACATACATCGCCTGTATCTTGTTATTTGGTGTCATCTCACGTTTTCTTTTTTTAAAAAAAGCCGTGATTTTTTGCATGGCCGCTTTATCGACGACCAAGTCACGCTTCAAATAGCGAGCAACTACCTGTTTAGTTAAATCATCTGCGGTAGGTCCAAGGCCCCCAGAAATGACGACAAGATCACTCCGCGAAGCTGCTAACTTAACAACTTCCGTCATCCGGGCCTCATTGTCACCCACTAAACTGTGATAATAAACATTGATCCCTAAATCTGCCAGTCCTTCACTGATAACTTGAGAATTTGTATCAGTGATCTCACCTAAAAGCATTTCGGTCCCAACAGCAATAACTTCTGCGTGCATGTCTTATACCTCCTAATATAATATTACGCAATTTCATCATTTTTCTGTGACCTGAATTATTCATACTTTTCCCTTAAGG
>NZ_AZFI01000340.1 GCF_001435755.1 Ligilactobacillus acidipiscis DSM 15836
ACGCAAACTCTGGCGAAGTAAGTGTTACAAGCGGGAATGTAACGCAAACTCCGCCGAAGTAAGTATTACAAGTAAGAATGTGATGCAAAATCCACCGAAGTAAGTGTTACAACCGAGGATGTAACGCAAACTTCGGCGAAGTAAGCGTCACATTCAAAAAAGCATCTCAAAGTCTCCCAGACTAAGTCATATATTACACGTTCAGCCGCAAAAAAGATCCCAGCGAGCTAAATCAACAAAGCTTACTGGAATCTTTTGTTATCTACAACTTAATATTTAAACTCATCATCAGTTTGATTAAAGTATGCGACTTGAACATCGTTTCCATTCATCACTAGTTTTGTGATGGAGCCATTTTTAGGTCCGACCGTCTGATCAACGTTCTTGTCAAAACGAGCTGCGATACTTCTGATCGTGGTCCCATGGCTGACTAGCAAGATGTTGTCGCCATCGTGGGCAATGCTCTTGATATAATCGAAGCCTGCATCGACACGTTTCCAGTATTCCTGGGCGTCTTCCGCATTGTGGAACGGATCTGCTTGTTTCGTGAAATTCTTGGTGTCATCCATCGAGTATTTAACGGCCATCTCGTGAAACGAGCGACAGCCGTGGGATGCCCCGATCATTAACCAAGCCT
>NZ_AZFI01000341.1 GCF_001435755.1 Ligilactobacillus acidipiscis DSM 15836
CGGGAAGTCTTGATGATTGGGAAAGTTGGTTCTTAGGTCAAGATAAATCGTGGCCAGCTGCAAGATTCGTTCGTGATGCCTTGTCTCCAGCAATGAATGAGCTTTCTGAAAAATTAAATTTTTGGTTTACATTAACAAAACAAAAAAGAGGAAGAACTATTGTTGGATACGAATTAACAATTCATAATGCAGATAACCGTAAAGAAATTAACTAAATAAAAAATGAATTGCGGGGAAGTTCTTATGAAAACAGTGCAAGAGTTAGCAGATGAGTTAGGAGTTACACGACAAAGAGTTCAACAAGTATTGCAAGCTTTGCCAAAAGAAAAGCAAGCAAAAAAAGAAAAAGGACGCTTGCAAATCACGGAACAAGTAGAAACTGACATAAAAACATTTATGAGTAAAAAAGATGCAATAAAAGCAAGTAAGCAAACAAGCAAACAAGCAAATCCGATTTGCTTGCTAATTTGCTAAAAGAAAATAATGCCACTCTTAAAGATGAAAATGAGTTCCTAAAGGAGCAAATTAAAGATTTACAACACAAATTGAGCCAAGAACAAAATCTTGTTGGTCAACAACATAAATTACTTGATCAAGAACAACAGTTACATTTAGCAGAT
>NZ_AZFI01000342.1 GCF_001435755.1 Ligilactobacillus acidipiscis DSM 15836
AATTCGTTCTGCAGTAATGGCGTGGCTTAGCGCATTTTTGCGCGCACTGGTCCCTTCTCTCGAAAAGCCCTGTCGCTCAGTCTGCCTTTGTGGCAGGAGTTTAGTCAAAAGATAAGCTAAGTTGGCTATAAAATGCAGGGCTTCGATCTTATGCTGTGTCCGCACTTGATAACCGCCAAAGGACCAGAATTTTTTGATCTCATAGAAGTAAGTCTCGATCTGCCAGCGTTGGGCGTAGAAGTCCATGATCCGCCAAGCTCCCTGGTGCCCCTGAGCCAGTGCGGGTATGTCTTGTACAGCCAAGGTTGAAATAAATAAGCGTTCACCGCCACTACGATTTTGACAACGAATGAGCTCGACCGGTCGGGTAAATAATTTAGTCATACAGTGGGTCATTCCGACTGCATAGTGTTCATTTTGATCAGTCAAACCGATCTCGGTCAGACTGAACTTAGCGCCATATTTACGAGGACGGCCACGTTTACCAGTCCGCTGTGGGATTTGATACAGCGCGGTATCCTTACGGATATTGGCGATCAGATCAACGTTGTCATGTTTCTCAACAAATTCTACAACGTTCTTTTTAGGGTACCAGCTGTCACACTCTAAAATGATGTGCT
>NZ_AZFI01000343.1 GCF_001435755.1 Ligilactobacillus acidipiscis DSM 15836
AATTCGTTCTGCAGTAATGGCGTGGCTTAGCATGTTTTTGCGCGCACTTGTACCTTGCTCCTGTAATTCTTGCCAATCAGGCTGGATCTGGGGTAAAAGTTGCGTTAAAAGATAGGCAAGATTGGCGATAAAATGCAAGCCTTCGATTTTGTTCTGGGAACGAACCTGATATTCGCCGAAGGACCAGAATTTTTTGATTTCGTAGAAGTAGGTCTCGATCTTCCAACGTTGGTCATAGTAATCAAGGATCCGCCAGAAACCACCCTTATGCGGGGTTAGTTCCGGTAAATCTTGGGCTGGAAGGGTTGAAATGAACAAGCGCTCGCCTTCATGACGGTTTTGACTGCGAATGATCCATACGGCTTGCCCAAAAAGCTTCGTCATACATTTAGTCATGCCTACCGCATAGTGATCATCTTGGTCGGTCAGGGCGATTTCAGTTGACTTGAATTTTTGACCGTATTTACGTGGTCGGCCAGGTCTTCCTGTCCGCTGTGGGAGCTGATAAAGCGCGGTATCCTTACGAATATTAGCGATAAAATCAACATTACCATGGTCTTTCACAAAATCTAGGACATCCTTTTTAGGATACCAGCTGTCACACTCTAAAATGATGTGCT
>NZ_AZFI01000344.1 GCF_001435755.1 Ligilactobacillus acidipiscis DSM 15836
TTATTTCTAACTTAATTTGACATTTCAAGTTGTTAAACAAGGAGGCATATTAAAACATGAAATTCAAAGACCTACTTAGTATTTTTTTCTTTGGCTCTCTTGGCAGTCTTAGCCGCTATGGTCTGACTTTACTGTTTCCCGGCAAACAAACTACATTATTGATCAATATTATCGGATGTTTTTTACTCTCTTTTTTGACCTACTATGTTATCGAACATAATCTGCTTTCTGGTTGGATGAATGCTGGAATAGGTACAGGTTTCATTGGCGCATTCACCACCTTTTCCTCATTTTGTAACGATTTTGATCAGGCTATACTCACTCATAATTTGTTGCCGGCCAGCCTTTATTTACTTTTTTCAATTTTCGGCGGATACTTGGCAGCATGGCTGGGTTTCACTGTAGCTAACCACCTGTTTAAAAGAAAGGAGCACCAAGAATGAGCTTAATTCTAATTGGCCTTAGCGCAGGCTTGGGCGCTAGTCTCCGCTTTCTAGTAACTACTATGATCAAACAACACACTAAGCAAATTTTTCCTTGGGCCACCTTACTTATCAATCTAAGTGGAGCATTTCTTTTAGGAATACTAGGGTCCGTCTGAAAACTACTTAAGTAAG
>NZ_AZFI01000345.1 GCF_001435755.1 Ligilactobacillus acidipiscis DSM 15836
GGTAAAATTATGAATAATCCAGGATTTAGCATCCATCTTGTAAATAGGAAAAAAGATTTAAAAGATTGGTTTTGAAAGTAATTTCCATTCGCTCATTGACGTGTCATTAGGATCAAATTTTTTGTTGTTTTGAATATACTGTTTGGCTTTCAAAACAAGGGGAGAAGAATTATTTAACGTCAATTGATCCAGCGGGACAAATAAGGGTCTGTACTTAATTTATCTTCTAGTTGAAACTTTGTATTTGCCACTTTTGAGTGTATTAACTTGATTATTGGCAGAAAATCTATAAACGGCACGAATACCAAATACATTGGTCAGCGGGTGAGAAAGCCACGCTTTTAATTCATTTAAAGAATAGATGTACATGGGGCCAAAAGATTGGAAAATCATTTGTTTTTGATCAAGTATTTCAATTCCGTTTTCGGTTTTGTCTGCAAAAACGGTTGTAGCAAAAGCATGGCTAAGTTTGTTGTGCTTAACAACTGAAAAATGATCATCTGGTTTTAACAAATTTTTAATTTGGTCGGCAATTCTTGTGGGTCAAATACGTATTCTAAAACATTATGAATGAAAATGTAGTTAAACTTTTGGTTTCCTACCATACTAAACGGCA
>NZ_AZFI01000346.1 GCF_001435755.1 Ligilactobacillus acidipiscis DSM 15836
AACTTAAATCACTAGAGAAGCGTGATTTAGATCAGTTGAAAAACAACCCGCCAGTACAATTTACGACCCAGGAACATCAACAAGGACTAGCTTATTTGTCGGGGCAGCTTAGCTTAGATCAGCTAGAAGATCATCACTTACAACGGGTCTTAAAGCATGACGGCACTAAACAACTCTTTTTGGGTGAATGCAAAGCCGATCCGACGATTAAGACCAGCCAGATTGAAAAACTCCAAAAACAGTTAAAAGAGCAACAAGCTAAGGACGATCAATATCGAAAATCCCAGCTGGCACATTATCAACCATTGAACTACAAGCCAGTTAGTCCAGAATATTACCTAAAGACGGCCTTTAGTGACGCAATCATGGCCGCTCTATATGCCCGTGATGAAGATTACCAACGGCAAAGACAGGCGCAAGGTTTAAAAGAGGTCGAGTGGGAAATGACGAAAAAGCAACGGCAACACCAAACTCGAAATCGGCATGAAGATGGGGGCATGCACTTGTAATCGGAATAAAAAATGCACCGTTAAACCTAGTTAAAAGCGGCTGAACAAGGCAGAACAGAATTAGAACAGAAGTTCAATCATAAGGAGTGAACGAACATGAC
>NZ_AZFI01000347.1 GCF_001435755.1 Ligilactobacillus acidipiscis DSM 15836
ACATGAATTCTTTACTAGACCATTTATTGTTTGAATGAGCCAACTTAGGGCATCTGAAATATCAATATCCGGCAAACTTCGTTCATAGTCATAAAAAATATCTCCGAGCGTTCGCTCATCGATATTTTCCCGTTGACTTAATGCAAGGATATCGTAGCTAAGTGCCACTATGGATAGATGTCCACATAGCCCATCGTAACTTTGAATCTGAGTTTTATCGAACTGAAGATACTGCTTAGCTACCTTAAAGTAGCTTTCAATTTGCCAGCGTCTTCCATACATTTGAATGATTTGATCAGGTCTTAGACTGGTTTTAGTTGTAGCTAAAACTAGGTAATTATTTTTATTCCCACGATTGGTTACAAAAACTAACTTAACAGGCATTTCTCGACCATCAACTTCAAAAGTTACCATTGAACTGTATAAGTATTTTTCCTTTGTGGACCATTTGGTCCGACAAAGGTTCTCATAGAGCGTCTTCACGTCCATTTGACGATTACGGTAGCGGAAATAAACTTTCTTAGTCTTTTTTAACATTCCTATGCCAAATAACCCACGATTTAATAATTGGGAAAACATGTGTGGTGA
>NZ_AZFI01000348.1 GCF_001435755.1 Ligilactobacillus acidipiscis DSM 15836
GATCAGATAAATGAAGTTGTTGCTCTTGATCTACCAATTTTTGTATATTCTCATTTTGTTTTAGCAACTTTTCAATCTGTTTATCTTTAGTTTCTAGTTGTTGTTTTAAAGACTGGTTTTCTTGTTCTAATTGAGAAGAAAGTTTGTCTTGCAACAAAGAAATATTTAAACTTTTGTTTCTTTGTTTCTTTGTTTCTGTGCTTTTATGTCTAACACTCATAAATTCCTTTATAGCAGTCTCTACATGATCATCTATTTGATAAGAATGATTAACTTGTTTTGGCTTTTTACTGGTCGGTAGCTGATTTATTACTCTATTTATATATTGTGGAGTAACTTTTAATTCAACAGCTAAATCTTTTACAGTTTTCATGCTTTTCTCCTAGCTTGTTTGACCTCTTTTTGTTTCTTTGCCATGAATGGTAATTTCATAACCTACAATAGAACGACCTCTTTTTTGCTTTGTTACAGTGAACCAAACTCCTAGTTTTTGAGTTAGTTCCTTAATTGCAACATCTAAAGCTTTTTGGCCAAATTTTCCTGCTGGCCAACGAATATCTTTTCCTAAAAACCAACTTTCCCAATC
>NZ_AZFI01000349.1 GCF_001435755.1 Ligilactobacillus acidipiscis DSM 15836
CACTAAAAATTAACTTTCAACCTTTAGTTAAAACCCTTAAAACTTAGTATAATTGCTTAAAGTCTAGTATGCATCTTGATCAATAACATTTAGTTGATGTAAAATATTCTGGACCGTTTCTCTGATGTCCTTTGAAGATTGATCGACATCCTTAGATAACTTACGCATTTCTTTGGCAACAACAGAAAAGCCGTTACTATTTACGCTTGAGCGAACAGCTTGCAGCGCCGTATTGACAGCTAAAATATTAGTATTATATGCGATTTCATGCACTGTGTTAGTGATTTGACCAATTTCGCCAATAGACTTGATCAGAGTTGAAGTACTTTTAGTTTTATCGAAACAAACCTTACAAACCCCCGTTAAATTATGCGCCTCATCGCGCAAAGGAAAATAATTAGCCTCTAAATAAACTTTCTTGTTTCCCTTACCTTTTCTTAAAACTTGATCTTGAAAAGTCTGCCCAGCTAATAAGCGCTTCCAAAATTCCGTATAACTTGCACTATTAACAAAAGAACTAAAACAAAGATCTCTGTGTTGCATTTTTAACAATTCTTCTTTGGAATATCCCATTGTTTGAG
>NZ_AZFI01000035.1 GCF_001435755.1 Ligilactobacillus acidipiscis DSM 15836
TCAACACTAAAAAGTTTAGACCCGTTTTTTTGAAAGGTCACAAAATGTCATTTTCTCTTGTAGCTTATATATCTAATAAAAACCTTTTTCTTTAGTTAACTGCCACAATTTGGTAAAATTAAAGGGAAATAGTTTATTATGAAGGGAACGAATATAATGCAGATCACACGTCACGATCAAACACTTCAAACAAGTGGAGAACCTCAAAAAGTAGGGGAAAAGATGCCCAACTTTACTGTTACAAATGCTGAAGGAAAGCAAGTACAGTTAAAAGATCTTTTGACCAAGCCGAGTCTTTTTAGCGTTGTGCCAGATATTAATACTCGTGTTTGCAGTATTTCCACTAAGAAATTTAATCAAGAAGTTGACAAGTATGATGGAGTTAATTTTTATACGGTCTCTACAAATTCTCCTGACCAGCAAAAAGACTGGTGTGCCACTGAAAATGTGAAAAACATGCAGCTTCTTTCAGATGAACAAACAGAATTTGGACAAAAAACCGGTTTGTTTGTCAGTGAAAATAATACTGACGCTCGGAGTATATGGGTCGTTGATCAGCATGGAACGATCTTATACCAGGAACTGGTTCCTGAAATGACTAATGAGCCAAATTATGCAGGAGCACTTGGCTTTTTATCTGCTCTTTAAAAAAGAAATAGTTATTTAAAAGCGTAAGTCGATGATTTACGCTTTTTTTGAGCTAAAATTTAGCCAGTTAAATTATAATTTGATGAGAATTTTGAACATCAAACTAAATTATATTTGAAAAATAAGATCTTTCTTTTTATAAACATAAGTTAAAAATGTATATATGTATAAGAAAATGAAAATGATAATTTGTATAAAAAAGCTTTAAATAAGGTACATAATGCCTTTGTGGATACTGAAAAGACACGTTTTTATTAGAAAATTAGGTAATATTTTTACTCTCTAAAATCTTCGATATTAATTGTCCATAAAAATTTGACACATTTTATTTACTGTAATATCATTCTTTCATCGAATATTTTGATGTTCGAAATACTTTTGAGTGAGGTGGCAAGTTTGAAAATAATGGGTGCTCAAGAAATCATGGACTTGATTCCGAATCGCTACCCGATATGTTATATCGATTATGTTGACGAATTAGAACCTGGTGAGCGGATCGTCGCAACCAAAAATGTCACGATCAATGAATCTTTTTTTAAGGGCCATTTTCCAGGAAATCCGGTCATGCCGGGAGCATTGATCATTGAAACATTAGCACAGGCTGCTTCGATATTGATTTTAAAATCAACAGAGTTTAAAGGTAAAACGGCTTATTTGGGTTCAGTTCGGAATGCTAAATTTTGTGAGATGGTTCGCCCAGGCGATGTTTTAAAACTTGAGATCAAAATGATCAAAAAACGTGCGAACGTTGGCATTGTGGAGACTTTGGCTCGAGTAGCTGATAAAATTGCATGTAGTGCTGAATTGATGTTTGTCGTTGAAGAGACGGGTCAAAAGGTTTAACACCCTGCTAAAAGTGTCATATATGTTTTGATTACCAAATTATTTGAATGGCAAACAAAAAAGGACGGTAAGGCGATGTCTGAAAATTATCAACGGATCAGTGATTCATTGGTTAAAATTTATTCCAATATTTTGCGGATCGAAGAAAGTGAATTGCGGAAAAGCCAATTTAATAACCTTACTATTCAGGAAATGCATGCTATCAATGCAATTTCTATGTATGAGCACAAAACAGCTTCAGAGGTGGCCAAAGAATTACATTTGACGCCAGGAACATTGACATCGACCATTGATCGTTTGGCAAAAAAAGGTTACGTAGAAAGAATTCGTTCTAAAGATGATCGGCGTGTTGTTCGACTTGGCTTAACTAAGAAAGGCAGGGTCGAGTATCGGGCACACGCTGCTTTTCACCACACGCTGGTCAAGGAATTTTTAAACGGCTTCAATGATGAAGAAGTCAGCGTGATCCAGCGAGCGCTAAGAAACCTAGAACGCTTTATGGATGATCATTCTTGATTATTGGGAGAAAACATAAAATGGGAAAAATAAGGATCGTTGAAACAGCAAGCTATGTTCCATCTAAGACGGTCTCTAACGATGAATTAAGTCACCTCATGGATACATCAGATGAATGGATCTCAGCTCGCACAGGGATCAAGAGACGTCATATCAGTATTGGAGAAAATACTTCTGACCTATGTACTAAGGTTGCTCAACGTCTTTTAGACCAAAGCGGCTGGTCGGCCGAATCATTGGATATGATTATAGTAGCAACTATGTCTCCAGATTCCTACACGCCATCGACTGCAGCTATAGTTCAAGGCAACATCGCTGCTAGCAAAGCCTTTTGCTTTGATATTTCTGCAGCATGTTCCGGTTTTGTTTATGGACTTGATGTTGCCGCTCGTTTTTTGGCCGGTAAAAAGGCAATGCGTACGATGCTGATCGGTGGTGAGGTATTATCCAAAGTCATCGACTGGCAAGATCGGAGCACGGCGGTACTTTTTGGAGATGGAGCTGCGGGAGTCTTACTTGAAAATAAGCAAACGGCTGCTTCAGAAATTTTGGCTAGTGTCTTAAAAACATATGGGACACAGCACGATAAGTTAGCAGCCGGCAAAACGATGCCGCTAAGTGAGTTCCCCCCGAAAGAAAGTACAGTACTCCATCCGTTTGAAATGGATGGTCAAGCTGTATATAAGTTTGCGACCCATGCTGTACCTGAGTCGATCAATGAAGCATGCGATCAGGCAGAAATATCCGTGGAAGATGTGGACTTGTTTGTTTTACATCAGGCTAATGCTCGAATCGTTAAAGCAATATCGAAAAGAATGAAACAACCGCAAGATAAGTTTCCAATCAATATTGCTGAATATGGGAATACTTCTGCTGCCAGTGAACCTCTTTTGCTGGATGAGTTAGTTAAAAAAGAACAGCTCAAGCGAGGACAAATAGTTGTGCTCAGTGGTTTCGGTGGCGGTTTGACCGTAGGAACACAAGTTATTAAATTTTAATAGACAAGTAATAATACTAATTAACAAATGTTTATCAATCAAAAGGAGAAAATTATTATGAATGAACAAGAAATTTTGAAAAAAGTACAGGATATTGTTGTGGATGAATTAGACGTAGATGCTGCTGATGTTACTTTAGAGGCAGATATCAAGGATGATCTAGATGCTGACAGCTTAGACGTTTTTGAGATCATGAATGAACTTGAAGATGACTTAGATATCAAGTTAGAAGCAAGTGAAGATGTTAAAACTATTCAAGATGTTGTCAACTATGTAAAAAAAGAAATTGACGCAAAAGCTGAATAAGCGAGGTGAGCGGGATGGGAAAGGCTGCTATCCTTTTTAGCGGTCAAGGGTCTCAGTATAGTGAAATGGGACTTGATCTCTATGAAAAGGACCCTTTGTTTAAGAAGAGTCTCGATCGGATCAATTCTGAAATAGGTTCTTTTGACTTGCTTGAAGTTTTGGCCGATAAAAATCAGCAATTAGAGCAGACTATGTACCAACAACCTGCAATTGTTGCTTTAGGTTTAGGCCTTAATGCGCTGGTCAAGCGTGATTTGCCAGAGCTGCCATTAGGCGGGATCGTTGGTTTATCGTTGGGTGAATACGCGGCTTTGATCACCGCTGATGCTCTGTCTGAAAAAGATGGTATCAAAGCACTGGAAGCCAGGGCTCGTTTCATGCAAGAAGATGCAGAAAATAGTCAAAGTAAGATGGCTGCATTATTGAAACCAAATATTGCTGCTGTTGAACAGATCTGTTGCAAGCTGGCTGAAAGCGGCCAGATCATTGCTGTTTCTAACTACAATTCGCCAAAACAAGTCGTGATCGGCGGACAAGCAGATGCCGTTTCTCAAGCTATTGCTCAAATCATCGATACTAAAGCTGCAAAAAAGGCGATCGGATTGCCAGTTTCTGGAGCATTTCATACCAAACTTTTTGCAAATGCCAGTGACAAGATGGCTCCAATTTTAAATGAAATCACTTTTTCTGAGCCAAGCGTGCCAGTCATTAGTAATACGACAGGTCAACCATTCACTAAAGAGTCGATTCCTTTGACTCTGGTGAAACAAATCGTTTCTCCAACACACTTCGCAGATTGTATTTCTTACTTATTTGACAACGAAGATGTAGATACGACGATCGAGCTCGGTCCAGGAGGAACATTAACTCAGTTTGTAAAGCAAGTTGATCGTAAGGTCAAACGCTATCAAGTTGAAGATCACGACACTTATCAAGCATTTTTAGAAGAAATACGAGGTAATTAGATGGATCTAGAAGGTAAAACAGCTTTCATCACAGGGTCTTCACGTGGGATCGGTAAACAGATCGCACTAGCATTTGCACAGGCGAAATGTAATGTGATCTTAAATGCCAGAAAAGAAGTCCCTGCTGACTTAGAAGAAGAAATTAAAGCATGTGGAGTAGAATGTACCACGATCTTGGGAGATATTTCTCAGGCCGAGGATGTTAAACGAATGGTCAAAGAAGCTTATCAAGCTTTTCCACAAATTGATGTTTTGGTCAATAATGCCGGTATTACAAACGATAAGTTGTTGATCGGTATGAATGAAGATGATTTTCGTTCAGTTATCGATGTTAATTTAGTCGGAACCTATGCAATGACTCGCGCAGTTTTACGAAAAATGAATAAAAAACGTTCAGGTGTCATTATTAATTTAGCTAGTGTGGTTGGTTTGCACGGTAATGTTGGTCAAGCAAATTATGCCGCCAGCAAGGCCGGTGTCATTGGCTTGACTAAGACAACTGCTAAAGAAGGCGCCTTACGTAATATTCGTTGTAACGCAATTGCTCCAGGAATGATCGAAAGCGATATGACCAAGATCTTAAGTGATAAAGTCAAAAAGCAACTGCTTGAAGGTATTTCACTTGGGCGTTTTGGAGATGCTAAAGAAGTTGCACAAACTGCGATATTTTTAGCACAAAATGACTATATTACTGGACAAGTTATTAGTGTTGATGGCGGAATGACAATTTAAAAGTTAAATGAAGGGAGGTCACTGCTGCAAGCTTGTCGTATCACGATATGCTAGTTAGTCAGGTGGCCTTCTGTCAAAAAAACAGGGTGAAGTGAACCGGTTAAAAGTAGAGCATGATCGGGCTTTATCAATAAGTCGTGATTTTGACGGCTTGTTGGTAAAGTTGGGTAGGCGCAGACTTTTGGTTCACGCAACCCAACTACAAAAACAGGGTGAAGTGAACCGGTTAAAAGTAGAGCATGATCGGGCTTTACCAATAAGTCGTAATTTTGACGGCTTGTTGGTAAAGTTAGATAGGCGCAGACTTTTGGTTCACGCAACCCAACTACGAAAACAGAGCAAAGAAACCCGTTTAAAAGTGAGCACTAGCAGTCGTTGCCAACATATTGCATACGTTGACAACGTAGTGTTAGATTCGGTGAGTGGTTACCGTTTGGGTTTCGGATCTCAACTAGAAATTAGGGCAAGAAAGATTAAAAGGAGCCCAAAAAAATTTTTAAGTAATGATCCTAGTATAGCTCGAAAAGCATAATCAAAGGGAGCGTGAAGTATGACTAGAGTAGTGATTACCGGAATGGGAGCTGTGACCCCGATCGGAAATGATGCTAAAACCTTTAGTGAAAACGTTTTGGCAGGAAAACTGGGTATTGACGAGATCACTAAATTTGATGCAACTGAAACTGGTGTTCATGTTGCAGGTGAAGTAAAAAATTTTGATGTCAAAGAAAGAGTTGGCAAAAAAGCAGGCCGCAGAATGGCTCTTTTTTCACAATATGCAGTTCATAGTGCTTTAGAAGCAGCTGAACAGGCTGGCATCAGCGAAGAAAATACAGATCCCTATGAATTAGGTGTGATCTATGGTTCTGGGATCGGTGGTTTGACTACTATTCAAGAACAAGTTATCAAGATGCATGATAAGGGACCACAACGAGTTTCACCAATGTTTGTCCCAACTTCTATTGTAAATATGGCTGCCGGAAATATTTCAATTCGTCTGGGCGCCAAAAATATCTCAACATCAATCGTGACAGCTTGTTCTTCAGGTACGAATGCAATTGGTGAAGCTTACCGGCAAATTAAAGAAGGCCGAGCACAAGTAATGATCACTGGTGGTTCGGAGGCTTCTGTCAACGAGATCGGGATTGCCGGTTTTGCTGCCTTAACAGCTTTGACGACTGAAGCAGACAAAAACAAAGCATCTTTGCCATTTGACAGTAACCGTTCAGGTTTTGTTATGGGTGAAGGCGGAGCAACATTGATTTTGGAAAGTCTGGAACATGCACAAAAACGCGGAGCCAAAATTTTAGCTGAAATTGTTGGATATGGGTCGACTTCTGATGCTTATCACATGACATCACCTGATCCTTCTGGCGAAGGGGCAGCTCGGGCTATGCAACAAGCAATCGCTGAAGCACAGATCACACCGGCACAGGTCGGTTATATCAATGCCCATGGAACTGCTACACCAAGTAATGATTCGAGTGAATCTCATGCTATCAATCAAGTTTTCGGTAAAGATAGCGATGTTAAAGTCAGCAGTACTAAGTCAATGACAGGGCATTTATTAGGTGCAGCCGGTGCGATCGAAGCAGTTGCTACCGTTGCGGCCTTACAAACAGGGATTTTACCTCCTAATATTGGTTTAGTTGAACAAGACCCAGAATGTAAGGTCAATGTTGTGATAGAAATTAACGAGAAAAAAGCAGATTTAGAATATGCCATCAGTAATTCATTCGGATTTGGTGGTCATAATGCAGTATTGACATTTAAAAAATGGAGTGACTAACAGTTGGAATTTAACGAAATTAAAGATTTGATGGATGAATTTAATTCTTCAAGCACAAGAGAAATGGAAATTTCGACAGAAGGCTTTCACATCCATCTTAGTAAGAATGAAACATCTTTTCAGCCTGCAGCTCCTGTTGTCAGTGCACCTGCTGCTCCAGTTCAAACAGCTAGTGTTCCACAAAAACAAGCTCCTGCTGAAGAAGAAAAGGTTGAAGAAAAAGGAACACCGATCAATGCACCGATGGTTGGAACAGTTTATTTGAAGCCGGAACCAGAAAAACCTTCATATGTTTCTGTTGGACAAAAAGTCTCTAAAGGTGACGTTGTTTGTATCATTGAGGCAATGAAGATGATGACTGAGATCAAAAGTGAAGTAGCTGGTACAATTAGTGAAGTTTTGGTTGAAAATGAAGAATTAGTTGAATTCGATCAACCACTATTCCGTGTTGAGGAGGGTTAAGATGACAGTTTTAGATTCAACTCAGATCCAAGAAATAATTCCGCACCGCTATCCGATGTTACTGATAGACAGGATCGAGAAACTAGAACCCGGTCAAAGAGCAGTTTCATTGCGCAATGTGACTGCACATGAAGAGATTTTCCAAGGGCACTTTCCTGGTAACCCAGTTATGCCTGGGGTTTTGATCGTTGAAGCCATGGCGCAGACTGGAGCAGTTGCCTTATTGACTATGGATGAGTTTAAGGGAAAAACCGCTTATTTTGGCGGCATCAAGACAGCCAAATTTAGGAAAGTCGTGCGGCCGGGTGATCAGATGAAAATTGAGGTCAATTTAGAAAAGATCAGAGGCAATGTTGGTCTAGGCAAAGCTGTTGCCAAAGTTGATGGAAAAAAGGCCTGTACGGCTGAAATCACATTTATGATTGGAGATTAGCGATTAGAATGTTTTCGAAAGTATTAGTAGCAAATCGTGGTGAAATTGCAGTCCGAATCATTCGTTCTCTGAAAGAATTGGGAATCAAGTCAGTAGCTATTTATTCCACGGCAGACCGGGAAAGTCTGCACGTTCAGTTAGCAGATGAAGCAGTATGTGTAGGGACAGCTCGACCGCAAGATTCATATTTGAATATGGAAAATATTTTGGCCGCAGCCGTGGGTACCGGTGCTCAAGCGATCCATCCGGGATTTGGCTTTCTTTCAGAAAACAGCCGCTTTGTTGAAATGTGTGAAGATTGCGGGATCACTTTTATCGGACCACGTTCAGAAACAATTGATTTGATGGGAAACAAGGCCAACGCTCGTGTTCAAATGCAAAAGAGCGGTGTTCCAGTGATCCCAGGCAGTGAAGGCTTTTTAAAAAATGCGACTGAGGCTAAAGAGGTTGCTAAAGAAGTTGGTTTTCCGATCTTACTTAAGGCAGCTGCTGGCGGCGGAGGTAAAGGGATCCGTCGTGTTGATGATGAAGATTCTTTAACGGCTGCCTTTGAAGAAGCCAGCCGTGAAGCTCAGAGTGCGTTTGGCGATGGCCGCATGTATTTGGAAAAAATCCTGGGCAATGTCAAGCATATTGAAGTGCAGATCTTTTGCGATCAGCAAGGTAATTCAGTCTATTTTCCTGAACGTGATTGTTCGGTTCAACGGGGAAAACAAAAAATGATCGAAGAGAGCCCTTGTTCTCTGATCACTGGTGATCAGCGGCGCCAGCTAGGTGAAATTGCCTTGCGGGCAGCAAACTCGATCAATTATTTAAATACAGGAACGATCGAGTTTTTAATGGATCAAAAGCATAATTTTTATTTTATGGAAATGAACACACGGATCCAAGTTGAACACACAGTTACAGAGATGGTAACCGGGATCGATTTGGTCAAAGCTCAGTTAAAGGTGGCCGCGGGTGAAGAATTACCATTTGCACAAAAAGATATTCACCTCGAAGGTGCTGCAATTGAATGCCGAATTAATGCTGAAGATCCAAGCAAAAACTTTTTCCCATCTACAGGGGAAGTTAAATATCTCTATGTTCCAGTTGGAAACTTAGGAATGAGAATGGATACTGCTTTATATGCAGGTTGTACGATCTCGCCATTTTATGATTCAATGATCGCTAAGTTGATTGCTTTAGGCCATGATCGGACTGAAGCGATCGAGAAGGTCAAAAGATTATTAGATGAAATGATTATTTCAGGGATCACCACTAACCAGAAGTTTTATCTGGCGTTATTGGAAGATCCGGAGTTTAAAAAGGGTACGATTACCACGGACTATGTAGAATGGGTATTCTTGCCTGAATGGAAGAGAAGGGAAAGCAATGCAGCTGTTTGATGAACTGAAAACACTGGGACAAAAACATATCAAAGCAGATAAAAACGCGCAGCAAAGTGTACCTAGCGGTGTCTGGTTGGCTTGTCCTAAATGCAAAAAATCAGTGTATCATAAAGATCTAGGCGTTTATATTACCTGCCCTAATTGCGGTTATGGTTTTCGGATCTCCAGTCGTCAGCGACTTGAATGGCTGACGGACAGCTTTTCCGAGATGGACCAAGATTTACAGACCGCTGATCCGCTGGACTTTCCTGATTATGCTAAGAAAATTGAGAAAGCTCAACGGGCTACTGATTTAAATGATTCAGTTTTGACTGGTGTAGCCAAAATCGGGGAGCAGGAATTTTGTTTGGGTATCATGGATTCTAAATTTATTATGGGTTCAATGGGTACCGTGACTGGTGAAAAAATAACTCGTTTATTCGAATATGCCACGGAGCACCAAAAAGCAGTCGTTTTGTTTACTGCATCTGGTGGAGCACGCATGCAAGAAGGAATTTTTTCGTTGATGCAAATGGCTAAAGTCTCTCAAGCTGTTTATGCTCATTCCCAAGCTGGTCTGTTTTATCTTTCAATTATTACAGATCCAACTACTGGCGGTGTTACCGCTAGTTTTGCGATGCAGGGTGACATTATTTTGTCAGAGCCGCATGCATTAATTGGTTTTGCTGGGAAACGAGTGATCGAACAGACGATGCACCAAAAAATACCCGAAGATCTTCAAGATGCAGAAAATATTTTGAATCATGGCTTTATTGATGCGATAGTTAAACGTGAGGACGAAAAGAAAACTATTGTTTGGCTCTTAGAAATGAACCAAGGAAAGGCGGGCGAGCAGTCATCGTAAGTTTGTTTTCGAAAAAGCAGCGGACGGCCGGCGAAATCGTCGCAGCC
Organism: Ligilactobacillus acidipiscis DSM 15836; assembly: GCF_001435755.1. Lineage (GTDB taxonomy): Bacteria > Bacillota > Bacilli > Lactobacillales > Lactobacillaceae > Ligilactobacillus > Ligilactobacillus acidipiscis. Next base: position 9,972 of record NZ_AZFI01000035.1, read on the forward strand.
GCACGTGATGGACAAAAAGTTACCGGTCAGGAATTATTGGCAGAGATCTTTCCCGATTTTATGGAAATGCATGGCGATCGGCTAAATGATGATGATCCTTCTATCGTTGGTGGTTTAGCTCATTTTACCGGGCGGGCAGTGACCGTCTTAGTAATAGATAAAGGAACATCTGCCAAAGACCGGATCGCCAAACATTTTGGCAGTCCGGCACCTGCTGCCTATAGAAAATCACTGCGTTTGATCAAGCAGGCTGAAAAATTTGAACGGCCGGTTTTAGCTTTTATCAATACAGCTGGTGCTTATCCGGCTGCAAGTGCAGAAGAGCAAGGTCAAGGCGAAGCAATTGCAAGAAATTTACTGGGGATCGCCGGTGTTAAAGTTCCGCTATTAACGGTGATCTATGGTGAAGGCGGTAGTGGCGGTGCTTTAGCATTGGCGTGCGGTGATGAAGTTTGGATGAGTGAAAATAGTATGTATTCAGTGCTTTCACCCGAAGGATTTGCTTCAATTTTATGGAAAGATGCTAGTAAATCGGATGAAGCTGCGGAGGTAATGCAATTAACTCCAGAAGCTTTGCTAAAGGCAAATATTATTGAAGGAATCATTCCGGAACCCAATGCACATAAGCGTTTTTGTAAAAATATCATTCAAATTTTGAGACCAGAACTTGAAAAACTTGAAAAATTATCACCTGATGAATTAGTAGCGCAAAGAAAGGCCAGATTTAGAAAATTTTAGTAAAGTAGGTAACTAAGTTATGACCGCTTGGGACTAATGTGCTGAAATCTATTTGGTCGTTGAAACATCTAGTTGGGTTAAAAAACAAGGGAGCGATTTTTATGGGAAGTTTGTTAGAAGGAAAGAAAATTTTAGTGATGGGCGTTGCTAATAAACGTTCGATCGCTTGGGGCTGTGCTTCACAATTAAAAAAACAAGGAGCTACAGTCATTTATACTTATCAAAATGAACGGATGAAAAAAAGCATTAAAAAGTTAGTTGATAATGAAGACTTGTTGATTGAATGCGATGTTGCTACTGATGAAAGTATGGATAAAGCTTTTTCTGAGATCAAGGAACGTTTTGGTAAACTTGATGGTATCGTTCATGCCATTGCATTTGCCAATAAAGAAGAATTAGATGGTGATATTCAAAATACTAGTCGTGACGGTTATGCGATGGCTCAAAATATTTCATCATACTCATTACTAGCTGTTGCGCGTTATGGTAAAGAGATTTTAAATGATCCTGCAAGTATTGTTACGCTAACGTATTTTGGTTCTGAAAGGGCGATCCCTAATTATAATGTAATGGGCGTTGCTAAAGCTGCTTTGGAAGCGAATGTACGTTACCTGGCTCGTGATATGGGACAATACGGTGTCCGTGTCAATGCGATCTCTGCTGGAGCAGTGAAGACACTTGCTGTTACGGGTGTGAAGGATCATTCGACTTTACTGTCAGAATCAGAAAGTCGGACAGTTGATGGCAACTCGGTAACTACTGATGAAATCGGCGGTGCATGTGCCTTTTTGATGAGTGATTTGGCAACTGGTGTTGTTGGTGACACGATCTACGTTGACAAGGGTGTCCATTTGATTTAATTTGTAAACATACTTAAGAATGCCTCGTGTTTGATAGTTGATCTATTAAATATGGGGTATTTTAATTGGCTGCAGTTCTACTTGCTGTTTAATAAAGTTAGAATCAATTCTTTAGAAACATCTGATTGGTCTTGATAAAATAAACAATGGTACAATAAGTTGTGATTAGTAAAAATATATGAAAGTGGTGCGCAATAAAATGACAAATGAACAAAAAGCGTTGTTTATTATCTTTGGTGGGACGGGAGACTTGGCCCAACGCAAATTATATCCTTCGTTGTTTAACTTGTATAAACAAGGATATTTAAAAAAGCATTTTGCCGTTGTTGGGACCGCCCGGCGACCGTGGACTAACGAACGCTATCAAGAAATTGTACGTAATTCTATTTCTGGTATGGAAGTCACTGCGCAACAGGCAAATGAATTTTCAAGCCATTTTTACTATCAGTCACATAATGTAAATGATACCGAACACTATGAAACTTTGCGGAAATTGGCTGATGAACTGGAAAATAAGTATGAATTTGAAGGTAATAGAGTCTTTTATTTTGCGATGTCCCCCCAATTCTTTGCTACGATCTGCCAACACGTTAAAACTCAGGAGCTCGTGACTGAAAAGGGCTATAATAGAGTTGTGATCGAAAAGCCATTCGGTCATGATGTCAAAAGTGCCTGTGAATTGAATGACAGCATTAATAAGTATTTCCCAGAAAAAGATGTTTACCGGATCGATCATTATTTAGGCAAAGAAATGATTCAGAGTATTCCAGCTTTGCGTTTTAGCAATAATATTTTTAATGCTTTATGGAATTATCGTTACATTGACAACATTCAGATCACTTTAAGCGAAGCCTTGGGCGTTGAAGAACGTGCGGGTTATTATGAAAATGCTGGTGCTTTGCGGGACATGGTTCAAAATCATATCTTGCAAACCGTTGCTTTGCTGACTATGAATGCGCCGACGATGTATGCAGATGAAGATATTCGCAAGGAAAAAATCAGTGCTCTGAAAGCTTTGCGTGTTTATGATCCAGAAGGTGTTAAACAAAACTTTGTTCGTGGACAGTATGGTCCAGGCAATGGACAAGTTGCTTACAGGGAAGAAAATCAGGTCGATCCACATTCTCAGACAGAAACATTTGTAGCGGGACGGATCTTTGTTGATAATATGAGCATGGCTGGTGTCCCGATTTATATTAGAACCGGGAAACGCTTAACGAAAAAAGAAACCCGCATTGATGTAGTCTTTAAGAATGCACCATACAATGTTTTTGGTCATGGAAAATTAAAACGCAATATTTTGTCGTTTAAGGTGGAGCCAAATCCAGGGATGGAACTGCGTTTAAATGGTAAAAAAGTTGATTTTGACCAATACAGTATTCAAAGTATGCATTTGCGGCATGAACATGGCGAAGAGATCCAGTCTAAGATGCCGGTTGGCTACGAAAAACTTTTGTATGATGTTTTGCAAGGAGATTCAGCCAGTTTCTCACATTGGGATGAAGTTTACTATTCTTGGAGATTTGTCGATTCTATCCGTCAAGCTTGGGATCAAGAAAATCTGCCAGAAGATGCCTTTCCCAATTATGCCTGTGGCTCAATGGGACCAAAGGCTGCAACTGATCTCTTAAAAGAGGATGGAAATAAGTGGCATTTTCGTCCAGATGAGGCGTAGGATCTCACAGTAAATATTTTATAATTGAATATTGGATGATAAAATAGCAGTGACAAGGTTTTTGTTGCTGCTATTTTTAACTCGATTTTTAGTGTAGGGGGTGGGCAAAAGAAATGGATGATCGCAAGATAATTCATATTGATATGGATGCTTTTTATGCTTCGATCGAAATGAGAGATGACCCGAAACTGGCATCGTTGCCGTTAATAATTGCCCGTGATCCGCGTAAAACTGGTGGACACGGCGTGGTTGCGACTGCTAATTACGTTGCGCGTTCATATGGGATTCATTCTGCAATGAGCAGTCAGGAAGCCTTAAAGCTATGTTCACAAGCCTACTTTAAGGATCCTGATTTTAAAAAATACCGCGCCGTTTCCAACCAGATCCATGAGATCTTTCATGAATATACTGACTATATTGAACCGATTGCCTTCGATGAAGCCTATTTAGATATCACGTCTAATAAAAAACACCTTGATTCAGCTCTTCAAACTGCGCGGATGATCCAACAAGAAATTTTCACTAAAGTACATCTGACCTGTTCTGCAGGTATTTCTTACAATAAATTTCTAGCGAAACTTGCTTCTGATTATCGTAAACCTGTGGGGATCACACTTGTCAGGCAAGATGAAGTCCAAGATTTTTTATTTCCTTTAGCAATTGAGAAGTTTCGGGGTGTCGGTAAAAAAACAGTGCCTAAAATGCACCAATTGGGTGTCTTTACCGGCAAAGATCTATATCAATTGAGTTCTGGCGAGTTGATCTCTCATTTTGGCAAAATGGGCTATATTTTGTATCAACGAGTACGTGGGATCGATGAGCGTCCGGTCGAATGGCAAAGGATCAGAAAGTCATTAGGGAATGAGAGGACCTTTGATCGCCCGTTGACGACTGTTGCTTCCGTTGAGAGTTTTCTTCAAAAAAGTGCAAAACGATTGGCCGACGAACTTGACCAGCAACAAAAACATGGCAAGACTCTAGTTATCAAAGTCAGAAATTCTGAATTTGAAACTACTACTAAACGTATTACTTTAGATGACTATTTTCCAAATGATAGCGAGACTTTTCAATTTTACGGCAAAAAACTATTGGAACAGATCCAGCCAAATGAACACTATGCCGTTAGACTGTTAGGATTGACTGTTACTAATTTGGCACCTTTAGAGTTTGAAAATATCGTCTTGCCTTTATGGCACAATAACAGTGATCAGTTGTAAAGTTGTTTGCTAGCATAAGCATTTTGTTTAGCAAGTCAGGGTCAGAAAGCTTTGAAACTTAGGATGAAAAACTGTATAGTAAAGTGTTAGATAAAAAAACGAGACTAAATTAGTATATGAACAGTTTTCGTTGACAATTTTAAATAAACGTCGTTTGTAAAATTAAGTTAGAAATA
>NZ_AZFI01000350.1 GCF_001435755.1 Ligilactobacillus acidipiscis DSM 15836
TTGGAATGACTAACGTTCACTTTTCGGACATATCACAATATGAAGATATTGAATCTATTAATGCTTATTATCAATTAGTTGAAAAGGAAAAAATTGTTGAACCGAAAAAAATGTTAAGTTATTTGTCTTATAAATCACGAGATAATGCTCGGACACCAATGCAATGGAATAAAAACAAAAATGCTGGCTTTACAGAAGCAAAAGAACCCTGGTTCCAATTGAATCCAAGTTATTTGGAAATCAATGCTACAGACGAATTAGAGAACAAAGATTCAATCTTTTATTATTACCAGAAGCTAATAAAATTACGACATAATTCAAATCTAATTAAATACGGTAATTATACCTTACTCGATCCGGAAGATAATCAAGTTTTTGCATATAAGCGTCAGTACCAAGGGAAAACATTGCTTGTTATCAGCAACTTTACAGCTAAGGATCTTGAACGTGATTATGGACAAGAAAAAGGTAAATTAGTCATTGGAAATTATTCCAACGATTTGGGGCAACAAATCAGACCTTATGAAACAAAGGTTTATCAATTTAATAGGTAATATGAGGA
>NZ_AZFI01000351.1 GCF_001435755.1 Ligilactobacillus acidipiscis DSM 15836
TTTAAGACAAAAAGTATGAATAATTCAGGATACCATCTGTTTTTTAAAAAAAGAAAACAGATGGTATAATCAAAATGTTAGGAAGCATACGCACGTTAAAATACATGGCAGTCGTCCTAGACACTAATTTATCCTACGATTTAAAGTAAAGTTTTTCTTAACTGCCTATCTGTGTAAAATCAATTGTAAAAAAGGACGGTGCAAGGAATATGCGTGTCGGAGATTTTCAAAGTTGTACGTTTGGCTTAGAACCTAATTTGGAAATTTTTTTTGAGGACGACAAGAAGATATTACCCCTGTCGTTTTTGCATCAGTCTGAGACAATAACGACCATCTCTGTATCTAAAAAGCCGCTTAAACTGCATGAGTTACAGTATGGATTAAACTTTTGCCCGCCTGATTCAGTTTTAAAAATTGAAAATGAAAAAAACATTCAAACTGTATTTGGTTTTCGCCGAGTTGAAAAATATCTTTATTTACGCTGATCTTAATATTGTTTGATCCACAAAAAAAGCAGGGAATTTTTAGGGTCTACACTTTTTAGTGTTGATGGTAAAA
>NZ_AZFI01000352.1 GCF_001435755.1 Ligilactobacillus acidipiscis DSM 15836
TGACGGCTTTAGTCATGTTGGAAACCGTGGCTTTGGAGTAGTGAGCACCGTACATTTTCTCAATGAGTTCGGCAATTTCAGCAGTGGTAATTCCCTTGGTATACAACTGAATGACCGTTGTTTCTAAATTATCACTGTGCCGACCGTAGGCTGGCAAGGTATGATTTTCAAACCGGCCATTGCGATCTCGAGGAATGGTTAAGTTAAGTTGGCCGTACTTCGTATCAAACGAGCGCTCATAACTGCCGTTGCGGTTATTACCAGTGTTAATCCCAGCGTATGAGTAGCGTTCGTAACCCAAAAACTCTGCCAATTCGGTTTGAAGCAGCTGGTTAATCGCAATTTCGAGGTGGTGACGAAAAACTTCGTCCAAATCTTGCTTTTGGGCTAGTGCAGTGATAATTTCTGTGGTAAGTTCATTCATGGGGAATGCCTCCTGTGATGTTTTCTGTGGTTACTAAATATCATAAGGGAAGGCATTCCCTATTTCTATACAATTCAGAAATCTTTTATGCATTTACACAAGATATTTTACGCTCTC
>NZ_AZFI01000353.1 GCF_001435755.1 Ligilactobacillus acidipiscis DSM 15836
ATAGAATTTCTAAAGTCATGAAAAGCAAATTGATTTTGAACCTAATCTTTGTTTTTTGTGACTTTTTCTATTTGAAAGAGTATTGAACACGGTGACATGCTAACTTATATAGTTGCTAGCTTGCCAGAGCGAAGGCGGCTATTTTTTTGCTGTTTTTTGTCAGCTTAAGACTTAAAGAAAAAGAGAAAGATAGCGCAGAGGTAATATGCTATACTGCTAAGTGGCAACTTGCCCCGTGAGGGGGTGTGTTACTATGTTTGTACATTTTATTTCGTTGATCGTTGCGCCTATTATTGTAGGTACAGTGAATACACTGTTTTCTTATTGGTTAGAGAGGAAGGACAAAGACGACGATCACTAGCAAGTTGTCGCTCTAACTGCACACATTCGTAGTCGCCGCGGGTGTAAAAAAAGCCCAACCTATTCGCCGTAGGTTGGGCTTTTGTGCTGCTATGCAGTACATTTTATTTCGTTTCGCAAACTCATTATAGCATGCGGCAAAAGATAGAGCAATTTCTGACTCTACTTAACATAAGAGGG
>NZ_AZFI01000354.1 GCF_001435755.1 Ligilactobacillus acidipiscis DSM 15836
CAAAAAAGCGAATCTATAACACTTATACTGAAAAACCAATTAAACAAAAAGAAAATTTACCCAAAAACGGGGAAAACGATCTTCCTGAAGAACAAAAAGAATTACTACGCAGAGAAATTAAAGAACGCATGGAACAATTAGGCTTGAATAACGATCACATTTAATAAAAATGTTGTTTAACGAGGTGTAAAAATGACAAAAACTGTCAAAAATTTAGCTGATGAGTTAAAAGTTTCTCGTCAATATATACACAAAGTAATCAACCTTCTTCCTGAAGATTGTCAACCTACTAAAATTGACAACAAATATATAATTACTGACGAAGTCGAAAAAAACATAAAAGGTTATATGAAAAAAGACCACACATCCTCGTCAACTCGTAAACCTCGTAAACTAGATGACAAGATTTACAGTTTACAACAAGAAAGAATCGCCGATTTAAAGGAACAAAACTCTTTTTATGAAGAGCAAATAAAAGCACTGCAAAAACAATTAGAAAATTCCCAACGTTTAGTTGATCAAGAGCAACAACTTCATTT
>NZ_AZFI01000355.1 GCF_001435755.1 Ligilactobacillus acidipiscis DSM 15836
GGACAAGGACAACCGCTAATTAGCTCAGGCGCTACCTTAGCATCATGAACTGAGGCTGCCGTGATCACATAATTCAGAATATAGCCATTAGCCGTGACGACCATGTGGGTTTTAAACCCATAAAATGGCATTTTCTTGGTGGCATTATAGCCAATGTTGGCCTTCCCAGCAAAAATTCTAACTCTGAAATTACGAACTTTGGCACATAGTGGGTTGGGTAAACTGTCGATAATCGCTAGGTCGCCCGAATGAGCATAATCCTTAGTGATACCTGAGCGAATGGCATTGACTACTGCCAGTAATTGTTGCGCGCGGCGGTTGAAACGTGAACGTGATACCACCATTTGCCGCGGCATAAACGCTGCCATCAGATAATAGAAGCGGCGTTGCGATTGAATTCCCAGTGTGACTTGTAAGCAGAGTAAAGCTAAAAGTTTAATATCAGTAATTTTAGTATGTTCAACGTTGCGCCGCTCAATGACGCTACGCGGACAATAACGCTGATAAAGCAATGAACATAACTGGTAAAAGTAATGGA
>NZ_AZFI01000356.1 GCF_001435755.1 Ligilactobacillus acidipiscis DSM 15836
AAAAGTATGAATAATTCAGGTTAGTTAAAGCATATCAGATTTGTATTTTAAAGCAAATCTAATGTTTTAGCAACTCTCTTTCGAGACAGTATGTGTCAGTTGAGAAGGGAAGTTTTATAATGAATCAAACTAATTTCAATTTTATTGAGTCGGAAAAAGCTTATGCAACTCGTTTTTTCCAATTCCCACAGGTTTTAATTTATGGATCTCAATATAAGACATTAAGTGATAGTGCAAAATTAGGATATATGATTTTACACGATAGACTAGATTATTCATTGAAAAACAACTGGGTTGATGAAGATAACCGGGTTTATTTCATTTTTACAAATCAAGAACTAACAGACCTTATGGGCTGGTCAAAAAAGAAAGTGATTAGGGTAAAAAATGAACTTCAGCACTTTACAAAATTTGCTTATTTTTTGTAGTCCTTGATCCCATGTCTAATATGAACTGTAAGATCACCCGTGAATTTTTGTGCTTTTGGGCAGACAGAGCCAAACTAGTGAAAATTCGTTCTGCAGTAATGGCGTGGC
>NZ_AZFI01000357.1 GCF_001435755.1 Ligilactobacillus acidipiscis DSM 15836
TAAGACAAAAAGTATGAATAATTCAGGAATAAAAACAATTATTAAGATTCATAAAATGTGTGAGTTGAAATCTTGTTTAGTAATCTGTAATGTAGCTCATTACATGGTGGCCGACCAAGTTAAAGGATTGTCGGAATTTCTTCAAGACGTAATTCAGCCAATCCTTCTCATCGAATTCACAGACATGAAGCAAGCAAGTTTTTATTCAGATTGTAATTTTTACTATATTGACAGGGATTTTGTAGATTGGTATTAAAGACTTATTCGGTTTGAATTTTCTTTTCTGAGACCAAGATTAAGAATTGACGTTTTAGAAAGACGTTAAACCAATAAGGTAGATCTCGGTTGCATTACTCCAGTATATAGTCTATACGTTTTAGAAAGACGTTAAACCAATAAGTTAGATCTCCATTTCTCGCTTCATACCTTCAACCATTTCGTTTTAGAAAGACGTTAAACCAATAAGGTAGATCTCAATGGTTTGGGAAAATGTACAGGGGTGCTGGTTTTAGAAAGACGTTAAACCAATAAGGT
>NZ_AZFI01000358.1 GCF_001435755.1 Ligilactobacillus acidipiscis DSM 15836
ATGCTCTACCAGGAGGCCGAATGTCATTCGCAATCACTTTCAAACCTGGTAATCACTCCAAGTTAGCTAGCTAGTGAACATATCTCTATCACAGTCTCATTTCCTACCGACTATTTTATTTTGTATAGCTCATAATAACATAATAAAGCAAAATAAGCACAACCGGATTCTCGTTGATTATAGGGACTTTTTTATTGAAATTAGTAAGGTTTTTAAGCCGGCACTAGGCCGACTTTTAATTTCAAGCCTAACCCTTTAGCATACCGATTCAAGGTCTTTAAAGTTGGTACAGATTCCAGCATTTCAAGTTTAGCCACTTGCGGCTGTTTCATGCCAATCCTTGCAGCTAATTCTTGCTGCGAGACGTTGTTCTCAATTCGTTTTGCGTATAATTCTGCCATAGTATCAATAATAAATTTTTCGTCCACAGGAATTGAAGAAAAACTTGTTTCTAAATCTGCTAATCTCATAACTAGTCACCCTTTCTTTCTAACCAGTTTTCTAACTAAAGGTTGAAAGTTAATTTTTAGTGC
>NZ_AZFI01000359.1 GCF_001435755.1 Ligilactobacillus acidipiscis DSM 15836
CTTTTTTTCGCTGCGCGGAATTCAGCGTGTGAGTTAGACTGACAACTTGCTAACGATTGTCGTCTTTGTCACTCTCATCTAACCAGTGAGAGAATAGTTTTATAACTATACCTACAATGATAGGTGCAACAATCAACGAAAGAATATCATGTAACATAAACAACGCCCCCCTTTCGGGGCAAGTTGCCACCTAATAATATAACATATTAACTAAACTCTAAGGTGGTCCTTTTTCGTTCCTCGTTTGCTTAGAACAATAGACTATTGCTCATATTGAACGGAGCGGTAATGTAAGCTTTGATAATTAGCTGAAATTACTCACGCTATGGGTAAAACAATTAGAATTGAATTTGCCAAGTAATAACCGCATTGATCCCATTTTTTCTTTTTTTACTTCAAACAGTTTCATTTTGCTTCCTCCTAAACCATGTTATAATGAAAGTACCAAGAAGGGGAAGGGTAAGTTCCCCTTCAAGTGGCAATTATCTTTGCCATTTAATATAGAATTTCTAAAGTCATGAAAAGCAAATT
>NZ_AZFI01000036.1 GCF_001435755.1 Ligilactobacillus acidipiscis DSM 15836
AGTTGAATGTTACGAACTAGCACCACGCGTGCTTTAGTATATAGTTTAATAAGTTTTACAAAATTTTTAATTAGAGATTATTATTTTATTATTACATATTAAACCGTATGTCCAAAATCCTCTTCAAGTGCATATTCACCATACTCATTTTCAAAATTAATACGGTCCTGACGCGAACGCAACATTAGTTTACCAGAATCTATCCGTGCAAACTCATAATCTGTCACGATCCCCAGCTCATGCAGTCCCCTTAAATCGAGTTCACTTTTTAGTTGATCGACTACATGCATATCTGCAAAAATGTGCATGTGCTCTTCTAAGTTTCTTTGATCAAGCAAACCGCGAATGGCTGGGCGAGATGCTTGTCTCAAAGCAGTTAACGACAGCTCTTCACGCGAATATTTTTCCAAAGCATCCTTTGCTTGTGAAATACGTTGAACTAAAAGTTGAACGTTTTGAAAGTCTTTTTTTAACACTTCATTAAGTTTTTGAGAGTCAATTAAATCAGTTTGATAATCTAGCACACTAAGTGGAAATTCAAATTCCATAGAAAACACCTCCACAGAGCACCGCAAAAGTTAAGAATATGTGCCTGCCCAACTAGTACTTATTCTGCATTCTTACCTCGCAGAGCCCTTATACGATAACTATCATTTATCTTTTTCTAGGATGTTTTTTATCATTCACCCTAACCACATGATGATACCCCCCAAGTTACTCATAGACAAATATTTTGGCTATATTTTAACTCAATTTAAATTATATTCAAATAATTTCAGCTTAATTGTTTGCTTAAACTAATCTGCCGAGTTTAAAGCACCCAACATATTAATTTTGCGGATTTTTTGCACCATTATAAGCATAACGATCAATGAAAAGAGTAAAGTCAAATCAGCAGACAAGCCTAAATTAGACCATCGCAGCGTCATGTCAGCCAGCGCATTATTGGGCGGCAATGTTTCCATAATAAAGTGATGTAAATAATATCCACCGCTAAAACCAACTAAGATCCCAAGAAACGTCAAAATAGCCGTTTCACGATAAATGTACATCACCGTCTCATGTTGATAAAAACCTAGGACCCTTAGAGTTGCTAATTCACGTGTCCGTTCAGACACATTAATGTTGGTCAATGTGAATAACACAACGAATGACAGAGCTGAAGAAGCGATCACGATGATCCATACAATATTATTAAGTCCATGCAAAATCGTATTGATCGCCATTTTAGCTTGGTTTGATTGAACTGCAGTGACTGCAGCTGTTTGGCTGTTCAATTTACGTGAAACTTGATCGATATTATTGGCAGAACGGTCTTTTAGGTCCAGTATCTTAGTATTATAAACAACTTGTTTACCAAAAACTTTATGGTAATAACTACTGTCGAGAATAACATCATGACCAACATACATTTCACTGATCCCACTGATTTTGATGCGGTGACTGCGACCAGAGCTGTCGGTTAGGTCCAAATGGTCACCAACCTGGTAATGTCCTAGCTTAGCCAGTTTCTCTGTGATCACTGCTCCATGCCCCTGAAGTTTCAGCTTCTTGTGATCACTAGAGTCTCGCAAAGTAAGAAAATCATCAAACCTTTGCTCGTGTTGAGGGACCATCATAGATATTTGCTGATTGCTGATCGTTCCCTGCGGCCTAGTGGTTACCGACCCATAATAAATATTATCCTGCTTTTTGACAGTCTTAATATCATGAACCTGTTTTTGATAGTTATCTTTTTCTGTTTGACTAGCATTAGGATCATAGATGCCGACCACATCATAATGTGTAATTTTTTGGTACTGATTATCGATGATCCCGTTGATCGAGTCACGCATACCAAACCCCGTGATCAGCAAAGCCGTACATCCCAAAATTCCAATGATTGTCATAAACATCCGGCTCTTATATCTGAAGAGATTCCGGATGGTTACTTTCTGATCAAATGACATTTTCTTCCAAATAAATGGAACTTTTTCAAGTAAAACCTTAGACCCAGCCCGCGGTGGTTTTTCGACCAATAAATATGCAGGCTGTTCTTTCAACGAATTCCACGCAACATAAACCGAAGGAACAACGGTGCACATTAAGGCAAACACTAAACTAATGCCGATCCACAACCAGGACGGCGGCGTTTGCAACTTGGGCACTGCCAAGTTAGCAGCGTATGCAGCATAGATCCTTTCGGGCAATAACCAGGTACCAAAATAACTACCGACAGCTGTCCCCAAAACGGCCGCACTAGTCCCATATATTAAGAAAAGCTTCATCGCGTCAAGCTTCGTATAGCCCAATGCCCGTAACACTCCAATATCCGTTCTTTTTTCTTCAGCCATGCGAGACATCGTAGTTAATGTGACTAAAATTGCTACTGCAAAAAAAATCAGCGGAAAGGTATTAGACAAGACATCTATCCTCTTAGCTGCTTCACCAAACTGATTATAGCCTTGGTTATAATCGCTGCGAGCTTGAAGCTGGTAAGTCAGGCCAGTCATTTATTAACTTGTTTGTCCTGTTGGTTAAGTTTATCTTCTGTCTTCGCTAACCTTTTCTGACCGGATCTCAGAGCCTGCGAACTTCTCTGCCACTGCTCTTGCCCTTCTTTAAGTTGAGCTATTTGAACAGCTGCTTGCTGTCGTTGCATTTGCAATTGCTGGTTTTGTGCATCCTTTTGCGAACCAGCAGGCATTGTTTGCAGTTGACCTTGAAAACCGGCGAGTTGCTGTTGACTATCCTTGACTTCGGCCGCAGCGAGCTCCAGTTGTTTTTTCTTCCAGTCTAACTTTGTTTGTTGTTCAAATAAACTGGTTTTTTGCTGACCTAAAACAGTTCTGGCATTTTTTATTTTAGTTTCTTTCTGTTTCTTGATTTCCGACTGTCTTTTATCAGCTCTCTTTGCTAAAATGGTGCTGCCTGATCAATATTTTTGTTTAATCGTTTCTCAAATTGGTCTGAATAACTTTGACCACGCAGGTTATCATAAGAAATCTTGGCAACATTGGAGTTTGCTGACTAAAGCCCGACTTGGTCAGTACTCCAAAAGTATCGATTTGTCCCTTGCCAGCATTAGAAACTCCTAAATTATCTTTCTGCAAATAATCACTGGACGTGACAAAGCCAATAATTTTGTATTTATGATATTTAAGTCCAGCTATTTGCTTTTTGCCTTGATTATCAACAAGACTGATTTGTTGTCCAATTTTATAATTGTTCTTTTCATACTTACTTAAAGCAATTTCATTTGGCTTATGTGGTAGCCTGCCTTGAACTACCTGATATATTGATAATTTAGTAGTCTTTTCGTTTAACCGGATCGTTTTTTTTGAATCCGCTGTTAAAGCATCTCGATAAATACTGTACTCTGCCTGTTTAACATGCTTCATCCGCTCAATATATTTTCGGTCGCTATTATTAAAGCCAACCGTGCTAGTAACCTGTGCATCGGCCATTTTATGTTGGCAAAAATACTGGTTTCCTGTTGCACGCATATCGTCTCCGGTGACCTTTAATCCGATCAGCACAAAAGCTCCCAGAGCCAGTAAGATCGCAATCGAAATAAAACAAGGAAACGAGCCTCTAAACTCACGAAAAATATTCTTTCTTAGAATTTATGTAAACTCTTCACCTACCACTCGATCTCGGAAACTGGTTTTGGCCGCTCATTAAGATAATCTTCTTTGACTTTGCCATCAGAGATCTCGATCACATGATCAGCCATCGCTTTGATCGCAGCATTATGAGTGACAATAATAACTGTTTTGCTCTCTTTGTGGCTGAAATCTTGTAAAAGCTGTAAAACCGTTTTGCCTGTCTTATAATCAAGCGCCCCCGTTGGCTCATCGCACAACAAAAGTTCTGGATTTTTTGCAACCGCGCGTGCGATTGAAGCTCTTTGCTGTTCTCCACCCGAAAGCTGTGAAGGAAAATTATCTTTCCGATTTTCCAAACCAACTTTGCCCAACGTTTCAGCTGGATCAAGTGCGTCTGGAGAAATTTCAGATGCCAGTTCAACATTTTCTAAAGTAGTTAAATTAGGAATCAGGTTATAAAATTGAAAAACAAATCCAATCGAATTTCGCCGATAAGTAGTTAACTGCTTTTCTGAATATTCAGCTATGTTTTTCCCATTGATCTCTACTCGGCCCTCAGTAGCTGAATCCATTCCACCCAAAGTATTCAATAAAGTTGACTTACCTGCACCAGAAGCGCCCACAATGACCATTAACTGTCCCTTTTCAAGTTCAAAGGAAATATCATCATTAGCGCGGATCTCACGTTCACCGCTGCCAAATACTTTTGAATAATGCTCAATTTCAATATATGCCAAACCCGTTCCCTCATCTCATTTATTAATTGGTATCCTTAATTGATAAATCATTTTTTTCTATTCATTTTCTAGCTGCTATTAATATCCATAATAACAGCTAGAGTCCGCTAATACCAAAACAACTGGTCTTTTTATACTTTTGAAAAAACAATTGTCCCAAAGTCAGTTGATCAATTCATGGCTATTCTGTTGCAAATAACGAGAGAGACCGGAGTCCGTTAACTCCGGCAACGAACTTTTGTCCATGGTCTTATTGTAGCAAATATCAGATACCGGAACTAACTAAAGACAGTAAAAAAACATTGACCCATCTTACGCGATCAATGCTCAATTGATGCTATTCATATTTAACAGTTTAAGCCACATTTTCTTCATTTCTATTTTGATGCATGCGTACCTTTTGAACAAAAGCTGTAAAGCATTCATCCAAAAATCCAGCAGTATCCTGATCCTTCAAAACTCCAGCTTCATTAAACTGTTCTTGACAATGGCCTAACAAAAATTCATGACCCGACAAAACATCTGCACACAGACCTGGTGAGTTTAAAATTTGACGGAGACTATCTTGGGCACGGGAAGTTCCTTGATTACCCAAAGATGTTCCCACGATCATAACCGGTTTTTGGAAAAACAATTCTTTCCGACAAGATAACCACTCTAGTGCACTCTTTAATGCTGCTGTGATCGCGTGGTCATATTCAGGCGTGGAAATTATCACTGCATCAGCAGTTTCGACTTCATGATAAAGCACTTTGACTGCTTGAGGTAAATCCCCCGACAATAACGACACATTAAACAAAGGCAAATTGTCGATCTCACAAACTGAAAGTTCACATTCATCTGAACTATACTGTTTTTGCATATATTTTAAAAGTTTACGATTATATGATCCAGCCGAATTAGTCCCAACAATTTCAGCAATTTTCATAAAAGGTTCCTCCCAATGACAATCATTTTCAAGACATTGAATTTTTTTCACATATTTAACTACCTATCTATCATACTACAAAATTTAGAAAAAGTAAGCCCATATTTATATTTTTTATTCTATTAAATAAAATTAAAAAATACTTTAATCGAGCTGAAAACGCCGTTAAAATAGCATATGTCGGGAATAAATAATTTTACACAAGCGAGTCTTTCTTATACTTTCTGCATTTTACTTATTATTTGGCAAGAAAATTTTATCAAATGATATGTTCACTTAGGTAAAGCTCGCAAACAAATCTCAAAATATATTGTGCAAAATAATTCATGTTTTTGAAAATATTTTATGGTGTTACATGGAGATTATATGAAAGCTTTAAAATGGCCTTACAAAAATCCTCAATGTAAGGCTCTTTAAAAAAGAAAAATTTGTTTACTAGCGACCAATTAAATAAATCAAGTCTAGCTTATTACTTACTTTCCCACCGATATTAAACAATATCATTTATAGGAATAAAGCAAAAAAGCAAGAAAATCATCATTATCTTCCTGCCTCTTGATTAATAGCTTTGAAACTTATTTGCTCAAAACTTTAATTTATCTGTATTCTGTTTGAGTACCTTCATTAATGATCATCGTACCCTGAGTTCCTTCAATGATCTCTTTAGCATCTTTCAAATCCCCAATAACAGCGGGATTACCGCTTTGGCGGACAAAGTCTACCGCTGCTTTAACTTTCGGCATCATACTGCCCTTCGAAAATTCTTCAGCGTTAATATGCTCTTGAATCTCCTCAATGCCAACAGTTTTTAATTCGGCTTGTTCGGGCTGACCATAGTTATAGTAAACACCTCCGCCAGAAGTTAAAATGATCAACTTGTCAGCTTTGATCAGTTGAGCAATCTTAGACGCACTAAAGTCCTTATCGATCACAGCTTCTGTGCCGACCAAACGGTCGCCTCTTTCAACAACAGGTATCCCGCCACCGCCAGAAACAATCGGCACGATTCCAGCCTCAACGACTTGTTTGATTGCCCGGTATTCATTGATTTTAACGGGTTTTGGTGAAGGAACCACTCGCCGATATCCACGCCCAGCGTCTTCCATCAGCTTCCAGTCTGGGTGTTCTTGCCTTAGTTTCGCTACTTCGCTTTTTTTATAAAACGGGCCGATCGGTTTAGAAGGATCCTGAAAAGCCGGATCATCCTCTGCAACGATTGTTTGTGTGATGATCGTCGTTACGTCTTTGTCAATCCCATTCTTAAGCAATTCCTCACGCATAGCATTTTGGAACCAATAGCCAATACTGCCCTGTGTCATTGCTCCACAAGTATCCAATGGCATAGCTGGGTTTTCTGAGCTGTCACCAGCACTTTGCTGCAACAATAAATTTCCCACTTGTGGACCGTTACCATGAGTAATGATCAACTGGTCACCGTTTTTAATAAAATTAACCAACTCTTTAGCTGTCTGACTAACAGCACGTTTTTGTGCTTGGGCCGATGGATCCTCTGAGAGGATCGCATTCCCGCCTAGAGCAACAACTATTTTTGCCATCTTATTTTCCTCCATTAACAAATTCGAAATTCTGCTGTTTATTCATTTTAACCAACTTTTATTGTACCGGTGCAGATCATAATAATTGCTATTACGGCAATCAATAGTACTATCCCCATAGTAATCTTCTCATTTTTATTGATTCGACGATCATTTTCTTTGCTAGACAAATAATAAAAGATAAATCCAGGAATATAGAGGATCGAAACCATCAAAACCTGTTGCCAACCAGCTAGTACCATCGCTGTCAACTGAAATGCAGCCGCAATAATACCTATCCCAAATTGTCCCCATTCTTTCTTTTGGTAAGAGAATTGCATTTGATATGATCCAACCATCAAATAAGAAATCAGAATCGCAGCTGTACATAAACTGTAGGCAAAGTTGTATGCATATTCAGTAAAGAGCAGCGAAAACAAGAAGATTGTCTGCATTACACCAGTAATTACCAAAGAATAGGTAGGTGCATTTTTCTTATTAACCTTTCCCCATGACTTAGGCAAAGTCTTGTCCTTAGCCATCAACATCGTTGTTTCAGCTGGCAGCATCGTCCATGAAATCCATGCCCCAAGTGTAGAAATGATTAGGCCAATGTTGATCATAACTGAACCCCATGACCCAACAACGTGTTTCAAAACTTCACCCATGGCTGGTTGTTGCAAAGTAGCTATCTTAGCTTGACTCAAGACTCCGTATGGTAACAATGAAACTAAAATATAAATTGCTAGTAATGAAACTAAACCATAAACTGTGGCTTGCTGTGCATCAGATTTTTTCTTAGCACGGTTGCCTAAAACAGAAGCTCCTTCGATTCCAATGAAGACCCACATCATAACCATGATCGAACCTTTCATCTGTTCAAATAATGAAACTGTTTTGCCCCCGTGTAAGACATTATTAGTAACGTTGCCCCAGAAATCAGCCGTAAAGATTCCGCCCTTAAAGCTGATGATCATAATGACAACAAATGCAAAGATTGGGATTAACTTACAGATCGTAACGATCGTATTGATGAAAGAAGCACTTTCAACGCCATTATTTA
The DNA here is from genome assembly GCF_001435755.1 of Ligilactobacillus acidipiscis DSM 15836. Taxonomy (GTDB): domain Bacteria; phylum Bacillota; class Bacilli; order Lactobacillales; family Lactobacillaceae; genus Ligilactobacillus; species Ligilactobacillus acidipiscis. Next base: position 7,851 of record NZ_AZFI01000036.1, read on the forward strand.
CCAAAAGAGTCAGTAACCACATAATAATTATTGCTGCAAAAATCGAAGCTAAATTTTGACCACCTTTGAACACTTTAAAAAAGGTCCCAAAAGAACTCATTAACATTGTGGCAAAGGCAATATTTCCTAACCAGGATGACAGCCAATAGGCCCAGCCTGAAATAAATTCACCTAAGGGTCCAAATTGTGCTCCAGCATAACTGAAAATCCCGGAATCAAGTTCAGGACGTTTCTCAGACAAATTATTCAACGAGAGAACCAAGGCAAGAATACCGATTCCAACAAAGAACCACGCCAGTAACGCAGGACCTGGCGCTGCAGCATTGGCTAAATCGTTCATAATACCGAAAATCCCTGTTCCAATCGATGAACTAACTATTAAAGCAACAAGCTCACCTTTAGCGATTCCTTTTGAATTATTCTCCATTAAATTCATTCCCTTCAAATTTTATTGATAACTTTCACTAGCAAATGTGCTTCACTAAAACTATTAAATTTTTCAAGAAAAAAAGAGTCTGGCATAGTTCCTATGCTCAGACTCTCCTTGCATCTGTCATTAAAAACAATTATGACAAATCAATTAGTGATCACTGTTCCAGAGCGACCAGTAATTAAATGAGAAACATTTTTCAAGGAAGTAATAACTGCCTGACCATTTGTATTTGAAACAAAATCATTTGCAGCTTGAATTTTAGGCAACATACTTCCCGCCGCAAATTGGCCCTGCTCAAGGTATTCCATCGTTTCATGCACGGTTACTTCTCCTAATTTTTTCTGGGAAGACTTTCCATAATTTATATAGGCATAATCAACCGCAGTTAAAATTATCAGCTCATCTGCACCAATATTTTCAGCCAATTTAGCCGCGCTAAAATCTTTATCTATTACAGCCTCCACACCAGTTAAGCTGCCATCAGCGGTTTTAATCACTGGGATACCGCCTCCACCAGCAGCAATCGGTACCATACCATTTTCCAACATCAATGAGATCAGCGGAGCTTCTTTAATATTTATCGGTCGCGGGGAAGCTACGACTCTTCGGTAGCCCCGCCCTGCGTCTTCCGCAAAAACATATCCCGGATGTTCTTTTTGGTATGCTATTACTTTAGCTTTGGAATAAAACGGACCAATAGGTTTAGAAGGGGCATGAAATGCCTCGTCATTTTGATCAACTATAGTTTGTGTTACAATAGTAGCAGTCGTTTTTTGAATATTTTCTTTTTCAAAAATCTCAGACAAACTTTTTTGCAGCCAGTAGCCAATACTGCCTTGTGTCATAGCTCCCACCGTGTCCAAAGGCATGGGAGGATTGCCTTTGGACTGTCCCTTAGTCATTTGCAATAACAAATTTCCAACTTGTGGGCCATTGCCATGGGTGACAACCAATTGATTACCCGCTTTAACAAATTGTGCCAACACCTCAGCGGTTTGCTTGATCGAATTGAGTTGAGCTCCCGCCGAGCCGTCTTTAGTCGCGATTGCATTACCACCTAAAGCGACTACGATTTTCTTAGGCATCTTAGTTCACACTCCTGATCAAAACTTAAAATAGCATTTTAGACTGATGGGATAAATAAATTACCCAACGTAGCTGCCATAATAGCTTTAATCCCGTGCTTCCGGTTTTCACCTTCTTCAAAGACACGTGAGTATTTACTACGAAAGACTTCATCAGTAACTTCCATCTCGCTGATACCATATTTTTCATAGACATCTTGTCCATACGCTGTCTTAGTATCATGAAAGGCTGGCAAACAATGCATGAAGATCAATTGATCATCCGGTGTTCCTGTTTTCTTCATCAGTTCCATATTGACCTGATATGGTTTGAGCAGTTTAACACGATCTTCCCAATCACTTTCGCCCATTGAGACCCAAACATCTGTGTAAATGGCGTTAGAGCCCTTAACACCCTCTTCAATGTTGTCTGTAATCATAACTTGAGCACCACTCTTTGCAGCATATTCCTTGGCGATAGAAACATGTTTTTCAGAAGGATATAAAGCTTTAGGTGTGACCACGTGAACATTGACACCAACCATTGAACCGCCAACTAACAGGGAGTTAGCCACGTTGTTTCTGCCATCGCCAATGTAAGTTAATGTCAGTCCCTTTAAACGGCCGAAATTTTCCTTCATTGTCATTAAATCAGGAATCGTTTGTGTTGGGTGCCATTCATCTGTTAAACCATTCCAAACCGGCACACCAGAATACTTAGCTAGCCCATCAACAGTTTCTTGTTTGAAACCGCGAAATTCGATTCCGTCAAACATTGATCCTAAAATTTTAGCAGTATCTTCAACACTTTCCTTCTTACCTAAATGAATATCATCTTTACCTAAATAGTCGGGATGCGCACCTAATTCAATTGCCGCTGTCACGAAAGAAGATCTTGTTCTAGTCGAAGCCTTTTCAAACAGCAAAGCAATGTTTTTCCCTTCTAGATAACGATGCGGAATATTATTCTTTTTCATAAACTTCAAATGAAGCCCAAAATTAATCAAATATTCCATTTCTGCAGGTGTCATTGATGTTTCCGACAAAATACTGCGTCCTTGAAAAACGTTACTTTCTTTACCAACAAATTTACTCTCCATATGATTCTCCACCTCAAATTAAATTTTTATTGAACGAGTGTTATACCTTATTATCTTATTAAAACTATTAAAATAACTTACCTAGAGTTAGTCCTGAATTTTTATTACTTAGTTTCTAAATCTTCCCTGATAATTGGCATTGACATACAACGTGGGCCGCCCCGACCGCGTGAAAGTTCACTTGAGAGAACTTCATGAACTAAGATTCCATGTTCCCTTAACATCTCATTGGAAACATAATTTCTATCATAAGTGACAACTTCTCCTGGTGCGATGGCCAAAGTATTAGAGCCATCATTCCATTGTTCACGTGGTGCAAAGATTGGATCACTATTGCCGGTTGGAATCAGGTCAAGTTCAGATTGATGCAAGACTTCTTTTAAAACCTCGAGCAAATCAGTACGGTGTTCGCTAGTGATCTGTCCATCTTTACTTGGATGAAGGACCCACATATCTATCTTGCCGCCGTTCATAATTTGCGGATGAACTGTAAACTGATTGTAATTGATCATAGTAAAGACTGTATCTAAATGCATCATTGCATGATTGTGCGGAATCTTAATTCCCACAACTGTGTCATAGTTTGAATTTGTAAAAAGATTACGAGCAATATCTTCCAACGCGTCAGCTGATGTCCGTTGTGAGATTCCGATAGCCATCACATGATCACTTAAGACTAATTCATCTCCGCCTTCAATACGTGTGGTATGATTTCTGTCTCTCCAAACATTCACGCCCTGGTCTGCAAAACGTGGATTATGTTTGATGATATATTCCATAAATAATGATTCACGTCTTCTAGCTGCAAATGTCATATGATTAATTGAGAGTCCATCACCAATCGAGGCAGCTGGATCCCTAGTGAAATACAAGTTAGGCATTGGATCCATTAAAAACGGATAATCAGCATCTTCTGAAAGTAATCGTAAATCCTTGTAGTTCAGATCAATGTCACTCTTGCGAATGCCTTCCATAATGGTGGTAATCATTTGCAAAGGCTCCATGCCCACCAAGTATTCTTTCAAAGCAGAATATGTTAGTCCATCCTTAAATCCCGACTCCTTGACCATGCGATCAACAAATTCTTGCTTAACAGGTTGTTCATTCAATGCATCGGCCGCCAAGTTTTCAAGGTACAAAACCTCAGCGCCGTTATCCCTGAGAGTTTGAGCAAAATAGTCATGTTCCTTTTGGGCAATCGGTAAATATGGAATATCATCAAATAACAATCGTGGCATGGTATCAGGTGTTAAATTCTCAATTTCTCTGCCAGGTCGCTTCAAAATTACTGAACGCAACTTTCCAATTTCCGAAGATACGTGAATTGGACTACTAAATCCATAATTTTTAGCATTATCTGTATGGAATTCTGGTGTAACGACTCCTGTAGATTTTTGCATAAATGTCACTCCTTAGTGTTTTATTTCTTTTGACACTCAGAGTGTACTTCATTAAAAAAACGCTGTCAAATGCTGCTATATCAATATTTAAAAATGAGATTTTTGTTTAAATAAAGATGAATTCCAATCAATACTTTATACATTTTTTGAGAGCTTTATTGCATAGTGATTATTATTTTGAATAAAGTGAGAATAAAGAAATAATTATTATTTTTTGTGAATTTTATAATTAGAGCCGCTTTCATTTTTCCAAACTACAACTTTTTTATTTAATAATATCAACTAATGTTTTAAAATAATTATAATGCCATATAGACTTAGCCATTCTAATTATAAAAAATGGGGACTTTTGAAAGATACACAATACGCGTCAAATTACGTTCAGTACTATGATCGTCTTTCAAAACTGAAAAGGAATCTTCAATGATACAATGTAATTTCTTTAAAGCAACAACTATTATGTTACCCAGCGTCTTTCATATTTAAATGGTAAGATGCTTAAAGATTGCACTCCTGTTTAAACAGGGATAGCTCTCGATCTAAGTTGAGCCAGCTTGTGTATCATGAACTGGAATTTTGGTAGCGAAATAATTCAAAATATAACCATTAGTTACCCTGATCAAATGAGTTTTAAAGTCCTAAAAATACATAGATTTTGCGACATTATACCTTATATCGGTTACGTTAGAGAAAAACCTTTGCACGCTTGTTTCTAACTTTTTGACATAGTGAATTAGGCAAACTGTCAATAATAACGATCTGATCTGCTTGCACATATTCACGCCTTATAGCGCATTTATGATGACAGGTAAAAGCTGATGTGCTCACCGATTAACGTTAATACAATCCAGTGCAATTTTCTTTGAGATAGATAGCTTAGCCAACTCGAAAAATCTACGTTAAGATTGGACATTACTAATTATCTGTAAGCAAAGCTGAAATTTGTATGCCAGAAATGCTCGCATGCTTGGTATTGATTCGATTATAGATAAAAGAAAGACAATAATTGCCGAAAAAACACTCACAGATTTCCTATAACTGATTCAAATCGATTTGCAAATTATGACGTTTTTGTTTAAACTTTATGTGAATTAATTGGTTATATTCCTTTTTGTTTGGTCATTTAAAAGTTTCATTTTATTGAGTTGAGGTTTTTATAAAATTTTGTATTAAATGGTTGGGTTTTACAAACTAGCATCCTAATTATACATATAATACTTAATACTAGGAGGGTATCATTGATGAAGAAAAACTTTAGAGCTGAAGCACCTTTCTGGAACTTATTTCCAGATGTAGAAATTGCAGTGATCGTAGCTGAGGATATTAATAACCATGAAAACGATAAAATTCCTGCAAATTTACTTGAAAAGGCTAATTGCCAAGCAATCAAATGGATCCCGGATAATCCAATCAGTTCCAACGATGTAATTTCTGATTGGAGAAAAGCATTTCAAAAATTTAAAACAAAAAAAGGTGCACGTTGCGCTGTCGAAAGTCTGCTAAAAAGGGCTAAGCAAGGTAAGGGAGTTACTAGTATCAACCCAATAGTCGATGTTTATAATTCAGTCTCGTTAAACTGGGCTTTCCCTGTCGCAGGAGAAGACCTGGCAAAAATTGAAGGAGATATTCGACTAACGGTTGCTTCAGGTGGCGAAAAATTCTGGCCGATTGGTGAAAAAGAAGAGCAAGAAGCTATGCCTAACGAAGTGATCTATACTGACGATCATTCTATCTTAAGTCGTTGCTGGTCTTGGCGTGATAGCGCCAGAGTTGAGGTTACTGAAAACACTAGTGACGCTCTATTTTACATGGAAAATGTAAATCCTAAGCGACAGAATGATCACAGAAAAGCCGTTGCCGAATTACAGACCAAATTAAAACAATACTTCAACTGTGATAGTCAAGTCGGTTATATTACCAAAAATTCACCATCTATTTTGCTTCTTACTAAGTAAAAATAATTGATTTTTAAAATAAAGGCATGCTTAAGTCAGCTGAAAACAAACAATATTTACTCTGATAGGTTCTGCTTGTTTAAAATTTATGATTGTAAAAATCATTTTAGTATAACGCTAATAAATGTAAGCGCTGTTTAGCCGACCGTCTTTAATAATAAGTTATGAGAAGCTGGGAAAGATTATCTCCAAAATGTAAAACAGAGTCAAAATTCTGGTTTTTCAAAATTTTGACCCTATTTGTTTGATTTATATATTTACTTTTAAGAACAATTTGTTCGAGAGTATAAAATAGTTTGTGTAAATGA
>NZ_AZFI01000360.1 GCF_001435755.1 Ligilactobacillus acidipiscis DSM 15836
TACCAATTTTGTTTTATGACCTGGTTTGTAAATTTAAGTTAGACAATTGCATCAAATAAAAAGCCATTTGTGATAGACTCATGAACGATCAAATAAATGAATGAGGAGATATCACAAATGACCAATACTTAGCTTACCATGAATGAAGTCACAATGATTCATTTATACTAGGCGAATGATACTAAAGTTGCTGTGGTTGTGCCTTATGGCGTGCTGGGTAAACAATTTATCACCGATATCATTTTTTGCGTCCGGCAAATGCCTGCTAGATTACTGGAACCAATATCAAGTGCATAAAACTAAATGCGGGCGCCGACGAATCACCTTACCAACTGAGCAAATTAACTATAAATCGGATTGCCGCTGAATGGACACCAGATACTTTTGTTGCCAAAATTACCGCCAAGAGGAACCACATTCAGCGAAAATCTTTAGGCTATCAAACACCCATAGAAACGTTCATGTCGGATATCACAGAGCAACAAATTATATGGCTAACTTAATTTGACATTTCAAGATATTTAA
>NZ_AZFI01000361.1 GCF_001435755.1 Ligilactobacillus acidipiscis DSM 15836
AATTATTCACCATAAGTTCTCCAAGCACAGTGTCACCCCGTTATCATGGGCGGTACTGTGTTTTTTATTTTTCACCTTTTTAGTGCAGAAAAAGAACCTCCGATTTGGTATAGTTGATTCACCACAAGTCAGCTATCCACCAAAAGAAAGAGGTCCTTCTCATGGCAGCTTTACCGGAAAAACGAGTTAATTTCAATCCTAAATTACATATTTCGCACACTGGTGGTGAACTTTCCACTGATGCTGGGCTAGTGTTGGTCAAAGAATTAATGGCGCAACTCAATTTCACGACCTTAGCGTATCAATTAGTCCATTTTGATGACCAGCGCCATTACGCTCGTTACAGCAACGTTAGTCTACTAGAGCAGGTCGTGCTGCAGTTGATCGCCGGCTACCCTGCCGATCTAGCTGCCACTAGTTTGCGTGATGACCCCACATTTAAATTACTATTGGCACAACCGCAATTGGCCTCACCACCGTCGTTATCCCGTTTTTGGCAACGCTGTGACGAGCAGACCATCACC
>NZ_AZFI01000362.1:0-232 GCF_001435755.1 Ligilactobacillus acidipiscis DSM 15836
CATGATTTGGTCACCTTATTGCCAGATCGTCTCTCGCAGACGATCCGCGAGTATTTCACCAATACTTATACACTTTCTGAGCGTCAAAAAGTTCAACTGGTGACCATGGATCTGAATGCGCAGTATCAGACTTTCGTCCGTCGTCTTTTTCCTAACGCACTGATCGTCTTTGACCGTTTCCATATTGTTCAGTTAGCGGGTCGGGCACTTGACCATGAACGGCTGCGTGTTT
>NZ_AZFI01000362.1:269-509 GCF_001435755.1 Ligilactobacillus acidipiscis DSM 15836
GGTTAAATATTATCGGGGATTAAATGAATACACGACTGCCCAAAATGTGGTCGATCTGGGACTCAAGAATTTTCCACAGTTCGCAGAAAACTATCAGACCTATCAAACGATCTTAACCTTTATTCGCAACCGCGATCGGGCTACTTTACAACAATTAGTTATGAACTACCGTCCCAATGGTACTGAAATGGATACCGTCATGAGGACCATTCAAAAGAACTACTTAGGGATCAGGAACGC
>NZ_AZFI01000363.1 GCF_001435755.1 Ligilactobacillus acidipiscis DSM 15836
TAGCCACACCGGATAAATATGATCAGAAATACCAGCAATGGGCCTTATCTAATTTACCCATTTTTCCAGAAAAATACAAGTTTATCGTGGGCGCAGATAAAAAGAAACAGTTCAATATCGTTAAAGATTTACTGAATGAAGCCGACACGATTATCATTGCGACTGATAGCGACCGAGAGGGTGAAAATATTGCCTGGTCTATTATGGCAAAAGCTCACATCAATTTAAAAACTAAAACACTAAAACGGCTTTGGATCAATTCACTTGAACAAGAAGCCATTTTAGACGGATTCAAAAACTTAAAAGACGGTTGGGACTACTACCCAGCTTATCAGGAAGCCAAGACACGACAAATTAGTGACTGGTTAATTGGTATGAATGGCAGTCCTTTATATACTTTGTTATTAAGACAAAACGGGGTACGCGGGGTGTATTCGATTGGTCGAGTACAGACGCCAACCTTATATATGGTCTATCAAAGAGACCAGGCAATCAAAAACTTTA
>NZ_AZFI01000364.1 GCF_001435755.1 Ligilactobacillus acidipiscis DSM 15836
TAGTGTTGCACTTAACTTGACAATTGAGGTACTAATTAATTTTATAGAAAAAAACAAGGAAAAGCAAGAAAATACTCAGGGGGCTTACTATTTTATTTTTTATGTTGCCGCTTACAAATACTGATATTAAAAGGTTTGAAAAATTTGAATATATACATTCGGCATACATTCACGAAAAGTGACACATTTTGCCGGCAAAATCTAACTCAATGTGAGAACATTTTTGTATACCTTGTGAAGGTAATAACTACTAAAAAACCCCCTGCTATCAATCATTTTTTGATAAACAGAGGATCAATTTTAGTTAAATTTTTCAAGCATAAACCTAACATAAGAATGTCACACGAAAACTAAGTGCAAGTCTAAATTAGCGGTCGTATCTTTCTTTACGACTCAGATGATGATCAACGCCTGTTGGTGTTTCACTAGTTTTTGAACCAGTCTCATTTTCAACAACGGCTTGTTTTTCAGGTTCTATACTTTTTCCTGTTGATAGCTTA
>NZ_AZFI01000365.1 GCF_001435755.1 Ligilactobacillus acidipiscis DSM 15836
GGGATCTACCATGCCTGTGATAAAAAGCAGGTCAAGTTTGTGATCTGTTTGAAAACAATCCACTAGCTCCAAAGTCGGTTTGAGCGCTTAATCCAAGTGGGCATGTCCTGAGCGATTAACGTCCAAAAAGTTGGCCACGTTCTTATCGTGTGCTTATTAGATCGACTCGGCCGGCCGGAAACTTGTTGTCTGACCATGAGTTTATTGTGACTAACTTGGAAGAATTGAGTGGCCCGCAAGTTTTCGCTCTCTACCAACAACGAGGGTCGATGGAAGTCCTGATCAAAGAAGTTAAACACGGCTTTACCATCTAGACTTAAACACGCTCAAGTTGACACTATCCGCTTTAAGTTACTACATCTAACAGCTAAGGTCACACACCATGCACATCAGATCTGGATCCATTTATCCCGGACTAATGTGTTCGAGAAATTATTCTGGCAGACATTGTTTAAGATTCAAGAGCTAAAAATATATCCGCTGTGAACTCACAAA
>NZ_AZFI01000366.1 GCF_001435755.1 Ligilactobacillus acidipiscis DSM 15836
TGGACCATCAACACTATTTGACAAAGTCCCCCGTTTTCCTACATTTTATAGCTGCCTTTTGCATTTATATCACGGCTTTAAGGGCGTTTTATAATGCGACGGCTGTCAAATTTATTTCAAAGTAGATCACTCAACGCAGGTTGGTTGTCTGACGAATGTGCGTCGCAAGTTTTTTGAAGCAGCTAAATATAACCCAGCCGCTAAAGCCCCCTAAAAATTACTGAACTCGACGTTCTACTGGGAAAAGCAGTGGCGTGAGCTAAAACCGGTAGACCGACTGAAAAAGAAAACCACGATTCTAAAACCGCTACTGGATCAGTTTTGGAAGGTAGTATCGACTTGTGCTGCACTACCCAAATCGCTGCTAGGAAAAGCACTCAACTACGCGCTTGGTCAAAAAGAAGCGCTCAATGACTTTTTACAATATGGTGCGATCGATACTTCAATAATACTTGTGAACAGGCGGTAAAATCG
>NZ_AZFI01000367.1 GCF_001435755.1 Ligilactobacillus acidipiscis DSM 15836
CAGGAAACACAAGAAAAAAAGGCCAAGGATGCTTTGAATCTAGTTGGTTTGAATGGGTACGATCAACAATATCCTGACCAATTATCCGGTGGGATGCAACAGCGTGTCGGTTTAGCACGGGCAATTGCCAATGATGCCGAGATCTTACTAATGGATGAAGCTTTTTCTGCCTTGGATCCATTGTACCGGAAAGAAATGCAGGATCTCTTGTTACAGATCCAAGAAAAAATGCATAAGACAGTTATTTTCATTGGACATGATTTAAACGAAGCCTTGAAATTGGGCGATCGGATCATGATCATGCGTGACGGTGTAGTTCAACAGATCGGTGAACCTGAAGATATCTTGACGCATCCGGCTAATGATTATGTTGAACGCTTTATTGAAGGCGTTGACCGGACTCAAGTTCTGACGGCCAGCAGCGTCATGGCTAAAGCACATGTGGTCAACATTGCTAAAGCTGGTCCGCGAGT
>NZ_AZFI01000368.1 GCF_001435755.1 Ligilactobacillus acidipiscis DSM 15836
TTGCGCCGGCCGGCTTTAAAATCTTCCTGTAAACAACGCTGCACCTGGTGTAAAACGTTAGAATCTTTGATTGGTAAGACTTTCTGCTCCAAAATAGTCTAACTCCTTTGTACGCTATAATTAATTCTTAGGTTAATCTTTCATTTGATATTCCATACAATTAAAGCACATTGCTATGTCATTCCCTAAATCTTTAGGGGGAATTAGTGTACCACACACCATACATGCAACATACCCTTTATATTCTTCTAAGTATAACCTACTATTTCTTTCTTTTTCAGCATCAATCATTGTATATGACTTCCTTTCGTATCGTTCTAATAGTAATATAAGGAAGCCATATAAAATAGCCCTTTCTCTTTAGAAAAAGAGGGAGCTATTTTTATATCATTTTGTTTGTTTTTGCCCCTTGATTTGGAGCTTACCATTAAGAGGCTGGTAAATCAACCTTTCCAAGGGACCATTACTAAAT
>NZ_AZFI01000369.1 GCF_001435755.1 Ligilactobacillus acidipiscis DSM 15836
CAGGACAGTTTGCGATCATTGATAGTTTGCCTAACCCTTTATGCCAAAAAGTTAGAAATAAGCGGGCCAAGGTTTTCCGCGGCATAGCTGACCTAGGCTACAATGCGACCAAAGACATGTATTTTTACGGGTTTAAGACTCATTTTGAGACCTCGCTCAGCGGTTATATCTTAAATTACACTGTCACCGAGGCCTCTAAACATGACACCCAAGCGGCGTCAACTTTGATCGCAGGCTGTCCGTGTCCCTTTGTTTTAGCGGATGTCGGTTATGTGGGACAGCCCTTACAAGAAGATTTTGGCGAGCTAGGTTATGAGCTCTGGACACCTTACCGTTCAAACATGAAAGGAGCCAAACAGCACAATGTTCCGGCTTTGAAAGATCTCCGGCGCACGATCGAATCCCGTTTCTCGATCCTAGTTGAAGATTATGGGATCGAAAAAAACCTCACGCGGTCAGTG